>CAZKAW010000018.1:5304-17266 GCA_964551255.1 uncultured Gammaproteobacteria bacterium | reverse complement strand
ACTTGGATCAAATTGCTCGATCCTTTAGATATACTCCTTAACTATTTCAACCTCAAGTGAATGAATGGGAGATTAAGGACTTGGAAGTATGGCAGGATCATTTCCAGATTACCATAATTCTTTGGTATGATCAACATATTGTGAAACTTTAGATAATTTATAATATAATAATTTCTTAAACTTATGATTATAGAAGCTACTAGAAAAATGGAAGCCTCATTAGAGGCATTTGGAAGATTATATAGAGAACATGGTGTTGAAGTTTCCTGGGCTAAACATGATGTTTCTACTCTTACTGGTGAATTTATTGCTCAAGTTTTGAGAAGATCTAAAAATCCTTTAGTATATGATTTAGGTTGTGGTGAAGGGGGTAAGGCATTTTATATTGCCCGGTCTGGTATACGAGTAATTGGATTTGATGCTAACTCAGTTGCTGTAGAAATAGCCTCACGTCAGGCACAGGAACTAGATTTAAATGCTCAGGTCAGCTTTCAACAGATGAACATAACTGAATTAAACCCAGAGGTAGTCAGCTTGGCTCAAGGGGTACATGACTATCAATGTATTAATCACATCGCGAGAGACTACCATCCTGGATTAGTTGATTTAATAGCTTCTTTACTGGTGGAAGGGGGAGTTTTTTTAACTAATACTTTTAGCAATTATACAAATAATTTCTATGGTGAAGATATTTCAAATAGAGGTAATGGAGAATTTATTTTTCAATTTGATCCAAATAATCCTCATCATAGAGGTAAAAAAAATCTGGATGGAATGTATTGTTATTTTTTTAGTGAGGATGAATTAATAAAACTTTATTCTCCTCAGTTTGTTATTGAAAATATGAGGAGAGTACCGCACCCCTATATATCCGGACGATTCCACTGGGAAACATTAATGACTAAAAAGTAGTATAATTAGCCTTATGTTGTTAGATAGAGAGATTAGTTTAGGTCACAAGACCGAGCCTTCACCTCAAGCCATTATTGAAATAGCTGAAAAAGTACAAAATGGGGCTGTAGTGGTTTTTCCTTGGGGTAAATTGGAAAGAAGATGCTTGGCATTAATGGCTAATAGTGCGGATATTGAGGCATGTAGACATATTAATAGAATTAAGACAAGAGATGAGCAGCAGGTTCTTGCTGTGAATGGTTATCCTGAACTTATTGCGGAGGTTGCAAAAATAGAGGAGTCAGAACCATTAATTGCAGCTTCTGAGAGATTGAGAATTAATCCAACCGAGGTTATTCGAAGAATTATGACTAGAGGTGCTGTCTCATTCATATTTGAAGCAAGAGATAATGTACCTGATACAGTAACTCAACCCGCAGATGGTGTTAAAACTATTATGGTAGCAGGAGAGATTGATAATAGTGGATTTGACTTCTATACGGAGTTAATTAAGAAACTTCATGAGAGAGGGGTAATTACTGCGGGTACTTCTGCCAATAGGACTACCACTGGTACTTATCATGTTTTTGAGCAGATGAGAGCTTACGAAGATTTAGCGAGAGATATTGATATTTTTGTATATGATCCTAATCTGCCTCCCAGGCCTATCCATGCTATTAATCTTGAATCATGTTCTACATTCGATATGAGGGTAAAATCAGCATATCCCAACGTAACGAGATTTGGGAGTGTTCATCCGGCTAGATTTAAAGATATAATTAGAGGGTATACTGTCGCAGCAACACCCCAATATTTGCCTCATCACGAAAAACTACATCATATATTACTAAAAGCCCTTTTAAACTTTTTGGTAAGGTAGCTTAACTTTGACAGTTTAGTTAATCCTTCTCTATAATTATGACATGGTATCAGTGTTTCTAGTGGCTTTGCTTTTGGGTACTCTACTAAGCGCTATTTTTTTCATTTTAATTCATCGACAAACTACAAAAAACTTGGATGCCAGAAATAGTGCATTAACAGCTCTTCGAAGGCTTGATGAAATCATGATGGCCTCCCTGGGTTTAGAAGATGTTGCCCAAAAAGTAACCGATGCAATCGCCTTTGAACTGAAATTTGAGATTGGTGTACTGGCCTTGGTAGATGAACGACATGGAATACTGAGAAGAGTAGCAATGTCCAGGACTCCTGTCGGGTTAAAAACACATGAATACTTACCAATACCATACACTCAAATATCAATTTCCTTAAATCAAAAAGACAATTTAATGATACAGGTTCTAACTGATGGTCAGAGAAGAATAACCCATCGACTTTACGATGTATTAAGACCAGTTTTAAATGAGGCTACCTCAGATAAAATACAATCTCAAATTGGGATTAAAAACTCTTTGGTCTATCCGGTATCCGCCAAAGGTAAAAGAATAGGAATAATGATAATTAGTTTTGCGAAAGAAGAAAAACAACTTTCCGACTATCAGCTAGAAATGATTGATAAGCTTGTTGATGCTATGGGTATTGCTTTAGATAATGCAAGGGTTTATCAAAAACTTCGAGATACAACTCAACAACTAGCCCAAGCAAATCAAAAACTTAGGGAGCTGGATCAACTTAAGGATGATTTTGTCAGTGTGGCTTCACATGAACTTAGGACTCCCATGACTGCCATCCGTTCTTATGTCTGGATGGCTCTGCACCGCTCAGATATTCCTTTGTCCCAAAAACTGGAAAGATACTTATATAGAACCTTAGTTTCTACTGAACGGTTGATTAATTTAGTAAATGATATGTTAAATGTTTCCAGAATTGAAGCCGGCAGCATAGAAATAAACCCCAAGCCTTTCAATATTTTGGAGCTGGTAGGAGAGGTAATAGAGGAAGTTCAAATTAAGGCTGATGAAAAACAGCTTCACCTTTCCCTTTTGCAACATCCTGTTCCTTTAGTTTTTGGTGATCCTGACAAGATTCACGAAGTCTTACTTAATTTAATAGGTAATGCTTTAAAGTTTACCTTTCCCGGAGGCAGCATTACGGTGGACTTTTTTACTGATGGGAAAGTAGTGGAAATAGCTGTTAAAGATAACGGGGCAGGCATGGTCAAAGAAGATTTAAGCAGACTGTTTAAAAAGTTTGGCAGGCTTGATAACTCTTATGTGGCTACAGCCACCAGTGGCGGAACCGGCTTGGGTCTTTATATTTCTAAAAACCTGGTGGAGCTTATGCGCGGTAAGATTTGGGCCCGGTCAGAAGGATTAAACAAGGGCTCAACTTTTATCTTTTCCCTGCCTGTTGCCAGTAAACAAATTGTATCCCAGGCTGAAAAGTTTCATATCAGGCCTATTGGAGAAGCAAAAGAGCTGGAACCAGTTGCAATTTAGCAGGCAGAGTTTGGAATCTAGAAAATAAACTTTTTTACTGTCTTGACAGCATATTAAATTAGCAGTAGTGTTATTTTTTCCCTAAAAAAATGGGAACAGAACAGGGTACACCTGTGCTTGATTTTAGTGCTGAATTGCCTCTAGGCATGGATGTGGTTCCTAATCAATTAAGAAGAATAGATCCACAAAGAGTAAGAACACTATCTGAATTTGCCTCCGGTGACGGCGGCAGAATAATCTTTATGCGTCATGGTGAACAAAGCCCGCCTGAGTGGATCTCTTCGGTACCAGACCCGGTCATTAGAAAAATTAGGATGATGCAGACAAAAGAAGGTATGACGGTCTGTGAAATAGAAACTTCACCTTTTGGTTTGCCTTTAGCAGAACTTCTAAATAGAGCTTATGCCAATGTAGGATTTAACACTATAGTTAGGGATGGAGTATTAAGGCAATTTTTGGTAAATAATACTCCAAATGAAGGAGTAATAGTTTATAGCAGAAATACTTCATCTTACGCAGGACAGTTAGAATATTTGGCAAAAGAAGTGTTGTCAGGTCAAGGAAGAAACTGGCAAGCACAAGAAGCTGGATATGCAGTTTTAGATAAGACTAATGTATACAGGGCTTTTTACCCTTATGAACTTTTTACTGATCTTTTTATAAATGATGTAGTTCATAATTTGGACGGCAGCTCGGTTATTCCATCTTTTACCCCGCATATGGAAGAGAAAGCTCTTCTTGCTTTAATTTGGGATAGTAGATGGGAAGCTTTTTTCAGAGCAAGACTAGGTCGAGATAGTTTTAATCATTTAAGAGAAGTAATTCCTCAAACATGGATTGTAGGCCAGGAAGAGTTTTTTGCCCCTGGTTTACCTTTAGGAATCCATTCATCAAAAGAACTCGCCGGTTTTTCTGCATCAAAGCGTAAATTTGTTCTTAAAAGATCAGGATTTTCTTCAGGAAGTTCCTGGTCAGAAGGGGTAGTTTTCCTGCAGGAACATTCTCGCGAGAATGTGGCAAGACGTCTGGCTGTAGCCGAAAAAGATAGTTCATGTTTGTATGCTGTTCAAAGTTTTAAAGATTATCAGGAGAGACCAATGGTTTTTGAAGGATATGATGGCTCTTTAGGTACTATGTCAGCAAAAATTAGATTAACTCCTTATTTTTCAATGGTAGGACAAAATCCAGGACAGTTAATAGCTATAAAAGCAACAGGTTGTGAGAAGACTAATTATGTACATGCTTCAACAGTAAGTGTGAATACAGCGGTAGCTCAAGCTTAATTATGATTAAAATTATTATTTTTGACTGGAAAAGAACTTTATATGATCCTGATACAAAACTGTTAAATCCTGGAGCATTGGATTTATTGGAATTTTTGAAAGGTAAAAATATACCCTTAATTTTAATAGGCAAGGGTGGTGAAGATATGGAAGAAGAAGTAAACAGGCTCAGAGTTAGAAAGTATTTTCAAAAAACAGTATTTGCCGAAGGTGATAAAGATCCTGATATATTTGCACCCTTTATCTTAAAAGATAGTCCGAAAGAAACTATTTTTATAGGAGATAGGGTCCGCTCTGAGCTGGAAATTGGAAACAGGCTTGGAGCAACTACTGTTTGGGTAAAGCAAGGAAAGTTTGCTGATGAGGAACCGGAAATTGAGAATCAGAAGCCTGATTACAAGGTTTCAGACTTGGTGGAGTGCTTAGAATTAATCTTAAGCTTAATCTAATTTTTTAAGATCCTGTTAAGATTAAAGATTAAGGGGGAGATGTGCTTTTCTGTTTCATAGGGTACTTCACCAGAATTAAGTAAGTGGAAAAAACGGATTATTCCACCATGAGTGATGATCAAAACTTCATTATCCCCGTATTTACCGTTAACTTTTTTAAGAAATGCTAAAAGCCTCTTTTTTACTTCCTTTACTGATTCTCCTCCATATGGTTGGTAGTTAAATTGAACAGATCTATGTTTTTCCTTCAACTCTAGCCCATTTTCCATCTCCTCCCATGACTTTCCAGCCAGTGAAGATCCCATGCGTATTTCCGTAAGTTCATCAATTGAGGAAATAGGAGCCTTTAATTTTGAAATTATAATTTCTGCCGTTTGTTTAGCACGGAGCATTGGGGAGGAGTAAACATGTTTAATTGTTTTAGGAAGAAGTGGGATGACTGCTTTAGCTTGTTCAATTCCTTCTCGAGTTAGTGGTTCATCTACTTCGCCATTAACCTTTTTCTGCTTGTTCAGTTCGGTAATACCGTGTCTTATAACATAAATCTTCATCTCATGCTAGCATATCATTATTAGTACCAGGAAGCATATCCAAAAGAGCCATTCTGGTATACAAACCCCTTTCTATCTGGACTCTTGACTCTATACTCTGGACTCTTTAGGATTAAAGTAATGGATAACTCACAAAAGAAGATCCTTTTTTCTGAAAGAAAGAGGATTTGAGCATGGCGAAAATACTCATAGTTGAGGATGATCAGTTTTTAAGAGAATTTTATCAGGAGCTTTTGGAAGGGGAGGGTTACTCGGTAGAGACAGCAGCAGACGGCGAAGTGGCCCTGCAAAAGATAAAAGGCAATCCTCACGATTTGGTTCTTCTGGATATCATGCTTCCCAAAAAAGACGGCCTGCAGATTTTAAGAGAGTTAAAGGTTTCTCCTTCCTCATATCTCAATTCCACTATTGTGGTTCTAACTAATTTAGGTCAGGATGCAATTATCAAAGAAGCATTTAACTTGGGAGCCTCAGGCTTTTTGATTAAATCTGCTTTAAATCCGGATCAGGTATTGACGGAAATTAAAAGTTTCCTGCAGGGAAAAAATGGCACTAAAAATAATCTACCAGGATGATAGTTTGCTGGTAGTAGATAAACCCCCGGGGCTGGTTGTTGATCCGGCTAAAACTGTTAGAGAACAAACATTAGTGGATTTACTGAAGCAGCAGTTTAACCTTAAATTGTTTCGGGCAGGCATAGTTCACAGACTGGATAAAGAAACCAGCGGTTTACTGCTGGTGGCCAAAACACAACAGGCTTTGGAAGTTCTGCAAGCCCAATTTAAACAAAGAAAAGTTAAAAAAGAGTATTTGGCTTTGGTTCATGGTGTGGTGGAATCTCCAGGGGTGGTTGAGGGGGATATAGGGAGGAACCCCGGGAATAGGGAGAAATTTACGGTGATGTCACCTGGAAGGTGGGCCCTGACTCCTTCCAGGTGGTCTGTCACTGAATATGAACCTATCGGGAATTTTCAATTTTCAATTTTAAATTTAAATAACCTGCCTTCGGCAGAACAATCAATTTTCAGTGACTTTAATAAGATACAAATGAGAAAGCTGGAGAAGATGAAGTACAACCAATTCACTTTACTCAAATGTTTACCAAAAACTGGACGGACACATCAAATTAGGGTACATTTAAAATATATTGGTCACCCGGTAGTTTCAGATGAAAAGTACGGAGGAAGAAAAGTGGTGAGACTGGATAAGAGATGGTGTCCCAGGCTGTTTTTACATGCCGGGAAAATTAGCTTTAAACATCCCTTATCTGGGAAATGGATGCAATTTGAGTGTCCTTTACCGAATGACTTAGAAAATGCATTTTATAGACTGGAGAATCAAGAATAAAGAATTAAGCTTTAAAACCTTAATTCATAATTCTTAGCGCTTAATTCTAATTTATGGATAATATCTTTGTACAACTGGCCATAATTTTAGGTTTATCTTCTTTGCTGGGGTATATCTTAACCAGGTTTAAACTGCCTCTTCTGGTAGCTTACCTGATTGGAGGACTGCTGATTGCCTCAACAGCCATCTTTGACCCCAGAGCTTCCGAAGTCCTGCATTTTTTGCCGGAAATCGGAATTGCTTTTGTGTTGTTTTTGGTGGGGATGGAGCTTGATCTTAGGGAAATTAAGAACTTAGGAAGGCCAATACTTCTGGCCGGGAGCTTGCAAATTATCATTACCACTCTTGCCGGTTCAACTGTTGCCAGTTTATTGGGTTTTGGAATAGTAGAATCCTGGTATTTGGGGGTAGGGTTGGCTTTTTCTTCTACAATTTTGGTGATTAAGCTCTTGATTGATAAAAAAGATGTGGGCGCCCTTTATGGTAAGCTGGCTGTAGGAATTTTGCTTTTGGAGGATCTTTTGGCAGTAGTGCTGCTGGTGGCCCTGACTGTATCTAATTCGGTTTTAGGGCTGGGTTTGCAGCAAGCCTTTCCTTTGTTTGGCCTTTTGTTCAAAGCCCTTTTGCTTTTTGGCCTGGCCATAATACTCAGCAAATTTATCCTGGTTACTATATTTAAGGCAGTTTCCCGCCAAAGTGAGCTGCTTTTTATCACTGCTTTGGCCTGGTGCTTTTTATACATCTCCTTTGCTCTCTCCCTGGGCTTTTCCGTAGTGGTAGGAGCCTTTTTAGCGGGAGTAGCTTTGGCCAATTCTCCTTTCCATTATCAAATCCAGGGTAAAGTGAAACCTTTAAGGGAGTTTTTTGTGGCCCTGTTTTTTGTTTATTTAGGTACTCAGGTGGATTTTACCGAAATAGAGAAAATTTACCCTGTAATGCTGATTTTTACAGCCTACACTCTTTTTATCAAACCGACCATCTTTTTGCTTTTGCTGGGGATTTTTGGATTTCGCAAGCATACTATGTTTCAGACCTCCCTGAGTTTAACCCACATCAGTGAGTTCTCTTTAATTTTACTGCTGGTGGGGTTTGAACAGGGGTCTGTCAGCCGGTCAGCTTTAACTTCCATAGCTTTATCAGCAGTGTTGTCTATGATTGTGGCCTCGGTAATGATTACAAACTCCAATAAATTATATAAAAAACTCAGTAGAATCCTGGGATTTTTTGAAAGGAAGAGCTTTAAACACTTCATGGAAGAAGGGGGCCACACAGAAAGTATAGTTGGCGGTCATGTGGTAATTATTGGAGCGCGAAAAGTGGGAGGAGAGATAGTTAAACTGCTAAAGCGTGAAAAAATTCCTCAAATAGTTTTGGACTTTAATCCGCACCAGGTTGAGGCGCTGATTGGGGAAAAAATACCGGTACTTTATGGGGATATGGGGGACCCTGAGGTTTTAGACGGGCTTAATTTACAAAATGCCAGACTGGTAATATCTACCTCTGCCAGTATAGAAGATAACTTGCTGCTTTTGGAGGAGTTAAAAAGCAGGCATATTAATATTCCGGTGATAGTCAGGGGGGAAACTGCGGATGATGCCAGGGATTTATATAAAGCCGGGGCTGATTTTGTCATTATACCGGAAATTTTGGCAGGGGATTTCCTGGTGGAAAAACTAAAAGATCATCTGAAAGAAGGGGATTTTTTCAAGGGTAGAAGTAAAATTGAACTGGAGAGGCTTTCCAGAAAAACACTGGCCTGGGAATAAAAAAAGATAAGTTCATAGTTTAAAGGCTAAATTCAGACCCTTAAACTATGAACCTTTCTCTTACATGGCTGGTGCGGTTCCACCTTGACCCATCTCACCACCGGCCGGAGCAGAACCTGCAGGAGTACAAGTGCAACCTGTCTGATTTTGTCCGCAGGGAACACAATTTCCTCCACTGGCAGCATTTCCACAAGTGGTACACTTTTCCTCAGCTGGAACAGCGGGCTGATCCGAACCTCCTCCCATAGGTGTGGGCTGGGTTGGCTCAGGAGTTGTTCCGGAATTATTATTTTGATCGTCCATTAAAATATCACCTCCTCTCGAACTTAAGTGTATATGGTTAGCAGTTGCGCGGTCAAGTAGTGATTAGCTAAACTAATAGTAATGCCCGGCTGGAAAATTACTCAATCAAAAAAACAAGCTGCCAAAAAGATCCGACTGGCTCTCTGGATATTGGCCTTAGTTTTAGGGATTCTTGTTTTGGCTCAGGTTGTCAAGTTTACTCAAACTTTACTTAGCCCCTGGAATCTGAGTACTCCGGGGAGGGGAGTTACCTGGGACGGGCAGTTTAATATAAATTTGGTAGTCCGCTCCACAGAGATTTCTCTGGTTTCTTTTAGCCCCAAAAATGGAAAAATTACTGTTGTTAATATTCCTGACCAGACTTATTTGCCTGTTTCCGGAGGATACGGAAACTGGCAGCTTGGCTCGGTTTATGATTTGGGCGGAGTTGAAGTTTTAAAGGAAACTTTGAGTCAATTTTTTGGTTTACCGGTTGACGGATATGTGGAGGGTGATTTGATGGGGGATATTGGTAAGCTACCTTCATTAAAAACTGATTTAACCCTTCTGGAGCTTTTGAGATTAAAACTGGGACTTTCCGGCGTGCGCTTTGATAAGATAGAAAAAATTAACCTGGCTGAGGTTTTGGATAAGCAAACTTTGGCTGACGGAACCCAGGTTTTTGTCTCCGACCCTGTCAAGCTGGATGCCAAACTTACCGGTTTAGTTGAGCCCCTAATTACCTCGGAGCAGCAAGCAATTGCCATCTTTAATGTTACAGATCACCCCGGACTGGCCCAAAAAGCTGCCAGATTGGTTACCAATATTGGAGGAGAGGTGATAATCGTGGCAAACGGACAGGATGCATTTAAAACCACTACCGTGGTGGGCAAATCCTCCAAAACTCTGGAAAGACTAAAGGCCATTTTTGAGTCAAAATATGGTAATATTGACTCAGTTTCAAATAGTTCAGTTTCTTCCAGAGCCCAAATCAATTTATTTTTGGGAGAAGACTACTTTGAAAAGCAACCATGATTTTATGGATAATGCTGTTTGTTTTGGTAGTGGCTATATCTTTTGTGCTGGCAATTCAATCCATGTGGGATTACCAGGAAGTTCCGGTTCAAAGCAAATACGGCTTGTTTTTGGTTCGTAACTCCCTGGCCCTGACTCCCCAAGTTTTAACTTCTATAAAAGAAGACTATTTAAAGCCCGGTTTAATAATCAGTTTTGAGAGGTTGTTTAAGGGTAGCCAGTCAACTCTGGTAATGTTTAGTACCCGGGAGTTGGGCAATGCTTATAAAAATATCCTTAATCTTTTGGAGCTGGAAGATTATAGTAAAGTTGATATGCAGGTGTTTGCCTGGGAAATGGCTGTAAAAAAATCTTCTCCTGAAAGTTTGTCAATTAGTTATTTTGAAAACTTTCCTGTTTTATCCGAGGCGGACCAATTTTGGTGGCAGGTGGTTTTTTCATCCACTTTACAGCCTCAAATCCGGGCAGTGGTAGTTTCGCCCGACAGTACCGGAAGGGAAAAATTAGCGGAAAATTTACAAAACTTGGCAACTGACAGACTGACCAAAATTCCCAAAGCTTTTTCCAATGCGCAGCTTTTGGAATTTTATCAAAAGAGAAATTTTAAACAGACAAAAGGGCAACCTTTGAAAACAGAAGAAATTCTCAAACTGATTCAAATATAGGAGCTAAACAACCGTTTCTTCTTCCGACTCATCCGGTTCCTGCTCGTCTTGATTGTCCAGAGTAGTAAATATCTCGGTAGTCAGTTTGCCGGAATAACTTTCCAAAAATGACGGTTGATTTTTGAACCTTTTGCTGCGGTGAGTTTCTTTGACCAGCACCGATAAACCGTTTACTTTAATGGATTTTATAAATAATTCGTATTTATTTCCTCCGCGGGATAACCTTAAAAGATGATGGCTGATATCATCGGGTAAAACTCCCAAATAATTTTTGTCGCCGTCTACAACAGCAGTTTTCCTGTTTTTAAAAATCATAAAGACTTGCATACCGCAAAAGGCCTTGGATAGTTTTTGGGGTTCTGCTACTTTCAAAAGACTGACCACCTTGGTTTTCCCGGGTTCTTGTAAAAAGAGGGATGGTTGCACTTTGAAAGAAGGGGAAAGCTTGTTATAACCGTTCTCGGCGCTTAAATTACTTACTCCCTTAGATTTAAATGATTTAATAATTTTTAAGTTTTTTAAGGCAATGGGATTGTAAGGGTCAATTTTTAAAACCTCCAGGTAGTTCTTTTTGGCCAGGTTGCCCCTGCCCAGCTCCATAAAAACCCGGGCTTGGCGGTTTAGAGCATCAATATTTTGGGGGTCAAGCTTTAATATCTGTTTGTTAAACTTAAGGGCGTCGTTCCAGCGGCAGTCTAAAGCGGCGTCTATGGCTAATTTGCTCAAAGATTGAGACTCGGGATTTTCGTCCATCTAAGGCAATGAGTATAGAGAGAAAATGTATAGGTTGTCAACGTTTCGGGAATTGTTAGCCTGTTAGTCTGGCTAGGCCGATTCTTTTGCTCCAGTTGTACATAAGGTTTCAAAAACATGGCTAGCAGGAGTGAAATAAGCTACTTGTTGAGCCCAATTAGGAAGAGTGGAAACAGGAAAAAAGGGGGCAGAAAAAGGTAGTATTAAAGCCACCCCTGTCCAGGAAAGAGTTTGAATTTTTGTTCCGTACCTGATTAAAAATCCTGCCACTAAGAACCCTGCTGTCCAGCCCATTAAAAGCAGGCTTAGGATTGAGGGGATAAGATAGATTCCAAAAATAAAAATATTATACTGATACACAAAGTTTTTGTCCCATATTTCAGACATGATATTAACTGTAATTTCATATTGTGCTCTCCAGATAACAATCCAAAAAATAACACCGGATTACAGTCATAGCCTCCCTGGAATTGCTGCCTAAACTTGCTATATAAATTCCCGTTAGTCCCCACATAAATCAGAAGTTCAACGGGGGATTAACCTC
>CAZKAW010000018.1:0-5204 GCA_964551255.1 uncultured Gammaproteobacteria bacterium | reverse complement strand
CGGGGGATTAACCTCGGAGGTTAATTTAGGTTGACACCTCGGTAAAATATGGATAATATGAACTTATGCCTTTAAGAATAACACCACTAGCAACTGGGGAAATTTATCATGTGTTTAATAGAGGTATAAACAGACAGTCTACTTTTACTTCTAGGAAAGAGTATCAAAGGGCGATATTGGCAATTAAATTTTATCAAGTAGCTACTCCTCCAGCTAGTTTATCTAAAGTTTTAACTCTCCCGGTAGATTTGAAGGATAGAGTTATAGAAGATATGGAAAAAGCAGAAAGACAAGTAGAAATTATTAGTTTTTGTTTAATGCCCAACCATTTTCATTTTCTTTTAAAACAGAAAAAAGATGGTGGGATTTCCAAATTTATGGGAAATTTTCAAAATAGTTATACGCGTTACTATAATACTAGGAATGAAAGAGATGGTGCTATCTTTCTTACTCAATTCAAAGCAGTAAGAATAGTTTCCGACGAGCAATTAATTCATGTATCCAGATATATTCATTTAAATCCATATACAGGGTATGTTATCAAAACATTAAAGGAACTGGAAGATTATCTATGGTCGTCTTTCCCTGATTATATAAAAGGTAAAAGCACTTTAATACTTAATGATTTAGTAATGGGATTTTTTAAAAATCCTGAAAGCTATAAAAAGTTTGTTTTTGACCAAGCAGATTATCAGAGAGAATTAAAAACAGTCGAGCATTTGATCCTGGAATAGGTAAAAAATCCCGAGGTTCAAAGCCATTCCACCTCCGAGGTTGATCATATCTGCTTAATAGCTTATCTCCTTCTGCTTGATAGTTTAGAGCTATTGCGGTAATAAGGACTAAAATGATAGAAATCATTATCACGGGCCTTAAAGATATCTTGTAATTTGCTAAGTCTGGCTTGAACAAGAGGATTTTCGCAGGAATTAAAAGCTGTTTGCCATTGAGCAGCTAAAGCCTCCTGTCTGTTATCCACGCAAGGGTCAGGTCCGCTACGGCCATAAATTCGATCCCAAAGGTATGCAACAATGGGAATTGCGGATTGAACTTCGAAATCCGCTGAAGAAGTGGCGACAACGCCAAGTCTAATTTCCAGCCCGCTATTCGCGCTTACAGCATTACCTAACAGTATAATTATCTCTAAAGTTGTCCGTGGTCCGACTGTGCTTGTTAATACACCAATTTTGAGAGGGTGATTGCAAAAAAAATAGGTTTAAGCTACCATTTATCCTTATGTCCGGACATTCTAAGTGGTCAACTATAAAGCGGCAAAAAGGGGCTGCTGATATTAAGAGGGGGCTTACCTTTACTAAAGTAGCCAATGCTATTACTATTGCTGTTAAATTAGGGGGTTCAGGTGATCCAAATTCCAACCCCAGACTTAGAATTGCTATGGAAGGGGCAAAAGCTGTTAATATGCCCAAGGATAATGTTGCCAGGGCCATAGACAGGGGGTTGGGTAAACTTCCCGGGCAAACTCTGGAAGAGGTTACTTTTGAGGGCTTTGGACCGGGCAAGACGGCTTTTTATTTGGAGGGAGTTACAGATAATAAACTGAGAACTTTACAGTTGGTGAAGAACTTGTTTGAAAGAAGCGGGGGATCTTTGGGCGGAGTAGGGAGTACAGCTTATATGTTTGAGGCTAAAGGAGAGATTAGAGTCAAGAGTCAAGAGTCAAGAGTCAAGGAAGACGAAATATTGGAGTTAATTGATCTGGGGGCAGAGGATGTAGAAGAATTTGAACAAGGGTATTTAGTATATGTAGAAGGTTCAGAACTAAATACTATGGGTAATAAAATTACCCAGGCAGGGTATGAGATAGAGTCTCAGGAACTGGTAATGAAACCAACAATCACAGTAGAAATTAGTGACGAGGAATTGGCAAAAAAAGTGTTAGAATTTATCGGCAGGCTAGAGGAGTTGGACGATATTCAAAAAGTCTATGATAATTTTAGGCATTGACCCTGGAACAGCTACCACCGGATATGGAGTAATAAAAGTACCTGATGATATTTTGGGCAGGGAATTTAAGTATGATTTTGAGCTTATCAGTTATGGAAATATCTTTACTGATAAAGACAAACCAATGCCGGACAGGCTTTGGAAATTATCCAGGGAGCTTGATGATTTAATAAAAAAATATCAGCCGGATCAAATTGCTGTTGAGATGTTGTTTTTTGGAGCAAATTTAAAAACCGCCATAAGTGTTGGACAGGCTAGGGGAATAGTAATGATGTGTGCCGCCAAGCACAGAGTTTCCATAACTGAATATGCAGGACTCTCAGTTAAGCTGATGGTTGCAGGATCCGGCAGAGCAGATAAACTCCAGGTGCATGAGGGAGTCAGAAGGTTTTTAGGGGGAAACGGAAAAAAGCATAAAAAACTTAAGACAACCTGGATAGGCGGACACCTGGATGATGCTACTGATGCTTTAGCTATTGCTATTTGCCATGTGCTGAAAATTGTAAACAAGTAATAACCAAGTGTCCAAGAAACAAGTAACAAAAAATACTGTTTGGAAAGCTTGTATCTTGTATCTTGAAATTTAAATTTATGAATATAAATTTTAACAAACGCAAGAAAATCATTATTACCGCAGCCCTTCTTACTATAGGGCTACTCTCAACTCAAATGGTGGATTTTAGTTTGAGATTTAAGTTTATTGCAGGTATCTCAATTTTGGCAGGAGTCTTATCACTCTGGTCCCTTTGGGAGGGACTTAACTTTACTAAAGCAATCGTACTCATGATTCTGCCCATATTTTTTACGGCAGCAATAGCCAGTTTTTATTTCTTGCTGCCTGTTCGGTGGTTGACCAGGCTGCCTGTAGCTTTTATCTTCGGTCTGGCGTTTTATCTACTGCTTCTTTCCCAAAATGTCTTTAATGTGGCAGCCATCAGGACAATTCCTTTATACAGAGCAGCCTATACGGCCAGTTTTTTATTCACTCTTCTTTCAGCCTTCTTTATATTTATAGTGATTTTTGCTTTTGATTTATTGTTTATTTGGAATGGGGCAGCGGTATTTGCAGTTTCTTTCCTGCTTATTTTACAAATTCTTTGGGCTATTGGTATGGAAGATAAGGTTCCGGCCTCAATCCTGGTTCAGAGTTTTATTTTGAGCCTTATTTTAGGAGAGCTGGCTTTAAGTTTTTCTTTTTGGCCCATGAACAATATAATCTGGTCTTTGTCTCTCTCATCCGCTTTATATGTATTACTGGGACTGACAACACAATATTTGCGGGGGAGACAAAATAAGCAAGAGGTATGGGAGTATGCAGTTATAGGAATAATTGTCTTTCTGGTAAGCTTTTTTACCACCTCCTGGACCGGATAGATTATTAGAATAGTCTAAAGTAGAGGAGTGGTGCAGTTTACACTGAGGAGCAAAAGCGACGAAGTGTGAAAACTATGGGGTAAAACCGTGAAAACTCTCATTGATATACTTTGATATATTTGTCAGGCACAAATGTGGAAAACTATGGGACCTTCTTACATAAGAATACCCGAAGGCACGCACCGTCTGGTGCATACCGAAGCCCGGAGAAGAGAGCCCGCTATACCTGCAGTTATATAAAGATGTTTTATAGAAGATGATAAGTCAGTCCTCTTTGTATTTTGTGTGTGCAAACGTGTCCTCCTCTCTTTTGAAAACTATCATTCTACCCAACTTCGATGTCGGACAATATAAGAATTAACAAAAAACCGGAGAAGTGGTCTCAGACCCTAAAGATTTTATTTAGATGTCATTTACTAAGGGGAATTTAACAATTTTTTTATGTGTTTAAAAACAGTAGTTCCCGTCCAATTTTCGGTTAAATTTTTCCTGGAATATAAAAAATTCTAATATTGGGTTTGGGCCTTTGTAGTAATCTAAAATGGAGATGACCCAATCTAGCTCTTATCCCCTGAGAAGCCGTTTTTAAGCCATTGTAGGGCTTGAGCCTAGCAGGCTCAAATAGGCCTAAGCCCGTTAGAACTAAGGATATAGATCAAGTGGTAAGTTAATTAGTCTTCAAATAAACGAGACTTTCTTAGGGCTTTATCTTTTTTATTATTAGTAACTCTATTCTAAATATTAAGAATTAGGTATTTAGTTATTAGCTTAATGATTAACTAAATGATGTCTAAAATGTTTCTTGACAGGTCTGTTTAGCCTTGGTATTATTCTTGTAATCAGCATTACACGAAGTCTCATTATGCCTACCCCTGCCAAAAAAAATTTAAAAAATCAAATACTTGAAGATGAAAAAGTTAAAGAGCCTTCCCGCCTTGATCTTCTGGATGACTTCTATCTTTTTTTAGAAACCAATAACTATTCCCCTGCCACTACCTATCACTATAAAAATGATTTGGCGATCTTTGATAATTTCCTAAAATCAAGTAATTTGAAAGTCCCGGACCTAGATAAAAGATCTATCTTTGAGTTTAAAGCTTATCTTTCATCAGTGGATAGAGAAACAGCGACTACTCATCAGCAGCCCAGTCAAAGGTTGTCATCAGCGAGCATAAACAGATGTCTTTCTGCTGTCAGGGCATACATTAGGTTTTTAATAGATCAAGATTATCAAACACCTGTAGTTCCTGATCAATTTAAGATGGTTAAAAGAGAGCGTTCTCATCCTAATGTGGCGGAACTTAATGATTTAATAGCTCTTATAGAATCCCCCTCAAGACTTGAGGAATTGCCAATTATCGCTGCCCGAAATAGAGCTATTTTGGAGCTGTTGTTCGCAACAGGGATGCGTATTAGTGAACTGGTGTCTTTAAATAGAAGAGATTTGAATGAGGAAGGGAGAATTTTTATTACTGGTAAGGGTAGAAAGCAGAGGTTTGTTTATTTAACAGAGCGGGCAAAGGAATACGTAGATAATTATTTGGCTATGAGGCAAGATAGCCAGCAGGCTCTTTTTATTCCCACTAAAAGCAGGTCTAAAGACAAGTTAAACTCCCGTTTAACCCCCAGATATATTCAGGAGCGTTTGAAAACCTACCGTGAAAAGTTAAGAATAAACCTGCCAACTACCCCGCATTCCTTCCGTCATGGTTTCGCTACTTACCTTGCTGAGGAAGGAGCCTCACCCGCCGCTATTCAAATACTACTGGGGCATGAGTCTTTAAATACTACCACCCGCTATGTTAATGCTTCAGATAGATTTGCCCAGGAGTCTCATCGTAAATTCCACCCTTTATCTGAAAGGT
>CAZKAW010000017.1:0-18162 GCA_964551255.1 uncultured Gammaproteobacteria bacterium | reverse complement strand
GAATTCCTGTTGAAAAACCCACAATGATTTTTGCGCTGAGCGATTTGATAAAGATCTCGGTAAACCCTACTTCCTGGTACCACCACCAGTCAGTAATCAAGGAAACAATGCCGGAGAAAAAAATAAAAGTAACAAAGGCCAGACCTAAGAATGTCAAGGAAAAAAATTTAGTGATGTTCACTAATGCTTAGTATATCAAAAACTTAAGTTTTTACAAACCGCCGACAGTTTTTAATTAGGAAACTTGCGGAGACTCCAGCCTGAGATTACAGCCCCAGCTGAAAATATAAGTATTAATCCTGCTGGAAAACCCGTGTTGGGCAAGGTTTGAGTTTCCCCCCGGGTTCTATTTGCTATTGTCTGATAGGCAGAAGTCGGAGTTGAGGTAGGAACAGGGCTGGATTGAGTATTTTGTCCCAAAGTTGAAGGGGCTGCACTAGGGCTGGCTGTTGCTGCTGGTGTGCCTCCGGAAATTGGTGATTGAGTACTTGTCCTGGGAGAAAAGATTTTTCCGGTGAGCAAAAAATATCCCACTGCCAAAGCTGCCAGTACCAGCCCAATTGTCACAAGCCTAAGCCAACGGGGATCATCCATGAGCGCAATTTTACCATGAAACTATAAGATTTGCAAGCTCCCGAACTCTTTTAATAGTTTCTTCTTCCCCCAAAATCTTAATACTTCCAAAAAGGGGCGGGGTTACCAATTGTCCTGAGACAGCCACTCTGATCAGTTGAAACATCTGGGTCACTGAAATCCCTACCTCTTCTGCCAAACCTCTGAAGGTTGCTTCAAATACATCAGCCTTCCACGGCTTTTCCATCTCCTCTAGTTTCTCTAAAACCTTTTTAAGCTTTAATCTTAAATCGTTAATCTTTAATCCTTTAAATATTTCCCTGTCATATTCCACCTTTTCATAAAAAAAGTCCGTCAAGGGAATAAAATCGGATAATTTTTTAATTCTTTCTTTAACCAGAGGAACCAGTTTACCCACCTCCTCTTCACTTGGACGCTCTAATTTCCCTCCTGAAATATCCTGCAAATATTCATAGATTTGAGTTTTGAGATTTGAATTCTGAGATTTTCTTATATATTCCCCGTTTAACCACTCCAGTTTAACTGTGTCAAAATAAGCAGAGGAGGCATTAATGTCTTTAAAATTAAACAAAGTAATCATCTCTTTCAAATCAAAAACTTCCTTTCCCGCGGGGTGTGACCAACCCAAAAGAGCCAGGAAATTTAAAACTGCCTCCTTTAAATAGCCTTCTCTTTTAAACTCCAAGGCCCCTTTGGCCCCGTGTCTTTTGGAAAGTTTACTCCTGTCAGAGCCTATCAAAACCGGAAAATGAGCAAAATTTGGTGGGGTCCAGAAAAAAGCCTGATAAAGCATTAAGTGTTTGGGAGTGGAGGAAATAAATTCATTGCCTCTTATGACATGAGAGATTTCCATCAAATGGTCATCCACCACATTGGCAAAATTGTAAGTTGGAAACCCGTCTGATTTTAAGATCACAAAATCCTCCTGCGTATTATTATCAAAAGAAATCTGCCTGTCTCCTACCAAATCATGCCAGCCTGTCACCCCTTCTTTTTGGGTTTTAAATCTGATGGCCCCATCTTCCTCATAAGCCAAATCTTTTTTCAGAAGTTTCCCGGCATATTTTTTATAAATATCCAGCCTTTGGGATTGTTTATAGGGGCCGAATTTCCCGCCGATATCCGGCCCTTCGTCCCACTCAAATCCTAGCCATTTTAAGGTTTGGTAAATTTCCCCCTCGCTTTCAGCTACATGTCTGGCCCGGTCAGTATCTTCCAGTCTGAGGATGAATTTACCTTTATTTTTTTTGGCAAAAACAAAATCAAACAAAGCCTGCCAGGCAGTCCCTATGTGAGGTGAACCTGTAGGAGATGGTGCAATTCTAACTCTGACTTCCATATGTTTTGAAGTATAATATAACTAAAGACTAAACGCTACACACTATACCTTAAGATTATGACACTGACCCAAGTTGCCCTACTTACTAAACAAGTTATCACCATCTCCATTTTTGCCTTAATGTTGGCAACCACTTTTTTCATTGGTTATAAAATCTGGAATGCTTACAATTTAACTCACCTGCCGCCGGTTGAAGAAAAACCGGATACCAGTTTTGGCATACTTCCCTATCCGGATTTTCCCAAAACCGAGGTTTCTTCTTCCAACTTTTCTTACTCCATAGATACTGTCACCGGAGGTTTACCTAAGTTAGGGGAAGACCCCGGCTTTGAAAAACTAATTAAAGTTTATTTTGTGACTAAACCATTCGCTACCTTTTTATCGGCGGAAAAATCGCAAGTCCTGGCAGAAAAATTTGCTATTACAAATGAGCCACAAATTATTACCGAGACAAATTATCTTTTCAAAAACCAGGATAGTCTTTTAAGTGTGGATCTGGATAGCGGTAATTTTACTTACCGGCGGGAAGCCAGTATTTCCGCCAAAGAAAGCCTGGATAATGACAGTAAACTTACCTCGGATTTTAAAGCAACTTTGAACAGTTTAGGTGTTTTGAAACCTCAACTTAGCGAGGGTAAAAGTAAGGTGACTATGGTAAAAAAAGAAGAAGCACAAGTAGCTCAAATTTCTTTGTGGAGTGCAAACCTGGACGATAAACCAATTGTGACGCCGGATTTTAATAAGTCACCTGTTAATGCCTTAGTTTATAAATCTGCCGAAGATATCCAAAATTATCTTTCCCTGAATTTTACTTATTATCCTGTTGATAGTTCCACCTTCGCCACTTATCCAATTAAGAGCGCCGAAACCGCCCTTGGGGATTTACGCCTTGGCAAAGGAGCGGTAATTATTGAACCGCCAAAACCTAATGTTTCCATCACCTCCGTGTATTTAGGCTATTTTCAAAGCGAAAATTATAGCCCGTATTTGCAGCCAATTTTTATTTTTGAAGGCCCGAATTTTGTAGCATATGTGCCGGCCATCAGCGAACAATTCCAGTCTCCGGCCAGGTGAAGTTGCTGTAAACCCACTCAATCAGTTTGGTTGATTCCCCAAATCTGTCATTAGACCCCAAAACCACTGTTAAAATTTGATGATTGTCCCGGCTTACATAAGTAATCAGATTTTCCTTGGCTTCCTCGGTAAAGCCGGTTTTTACCCCCAGAACACCTTTGACTTGAGACAGCAGTTTATTTAAATTGGTCAGCTGGTGTTTGTATTTTTTGTCCAGGGAAATTATATTGGTTTCCTTGGTAGCAAAAACCCTGGCCAACTGGGAGTTTTTTAAAGCCTCTTCCGTAATAATAGCTAAGTCCTTGGCAGAGGAATAATGTTTGGGAGAATCAAAACCGGCAGGATTGTCGAAATGAGTATTGGTTAAATTTAAGCTGTCTGCTTTTTTATTCATGGCCGAGACAAACCCCAATACTCCTCCGGGATAGTTTTCCGCCAAAGCAAAGGCTGCATCATTACCGGAAGGCAGCAGCATTCCATAGAGTAAGGAACGAAAACTTAAATTTTCTCCCGCAGCCAGACCCACCTTGGCTCCGCTAATACCGGCTGCCAGGTTAACTGTCAAGGGAGAATTGGGTTTAAAATATTCAGTTGCTACTAAAGCTGTCATTATTTTGGTGGTGGAGGCGACGGGTACAGAAATATTGGCATCTTTTTGATAAAGAATTTCCCCCGAAGTTAAATCTTTGACAAAAACTGCCCGGGCAAAAAGTTCCGGTACCGGAAGGTTACTGCTGAGGGGAGGAATATTATATTTTTGGATACCGGCCACATTAGAATTATTTTGAGGTATCTGGTAGCTTACTAACTTACTTTCTGTAAATTCGGTTGCAGAAGGAAGCAACACAGTAAAAACAGCTGCTAAAAGAATAAAAGCTGCAGAATATAAATAATATTTCATTACAACCTGATGTCCACTCTCTCCATATCTCTGGGGAAAAGAGAAGCTTCTCTGATATTGGCAAGACCAAGTATATGCATTACTATTCTTTCTGACCCGAAAGAAAATCCTCCTTCTGGGGGCATCCCATATTTAAAGGCTTGGATATAAAGTTCGCTTTTTTTGATATCTACTCCTCTTATTTTTGCATTTTCAATTAATTTTTGTAACTCATTTATCCTTTTGCCACCAGTCATCCATTCTGCTCCACGGCCTATCAAATCAAAACTTAATGTAAACCCAAGATCGTCTGGATCTTCAAAAGTATAGAATGGTCTCTTACTTACCGGATAGTGAGTAATAAAGATTAAATCTGATTCCTTTTCTTCTAAGGACCAACGACAAATTTCTCTTTCGTCTTCAGGTTGTAAATCTGGCTCTTTCCTGTTATCTCTACCTGTTCTTTTATAAATTATCTCTTGAGCTTCTCTTAATTTAATCTGTGGAATTTTTTCTGTAGCTTTTGGAATACTGGCACCAAAGGTTTTCAAAATATCACCGCATTCTTTTTCAACTCTGTCAAGCACAAATTTAATAACATAACTTGCCATGTCCATAACATCTTGCCATGAATCTATAAACCCAAATTCTGCATCAAGAGTTGTCACCTCAGTTAAATGTCTAGTTGTAACTGAGGGTTCAGCCCTTAACGTTTTATTAACTGTAAAAACTCTCTCATATACAGGTACCAAAATCTGTTTATAAAACTGAGGGCTTTGAGCTAAAAAGGCTTTATGTTCAAAGTACTTAACTTCAAAAACATCTGCCCCACCTTCTGCTGTTTGTGGAATAATTACTGGAGCCTGAAATTCTGTAAAATCTTGTCTTTTTAGACTTTCCCTAAAAGCATCGATAACCACTTCTTGGACCTTAAAAATGGCTTTAATTTTTGGATGTCTGAGAGTTAAGCTTCTAAAATCCAAAAGAGTAGGCAATTGCAGGTCTAAATCTTTTCCTCCCATATCAAAAGGCAGCTCTTGGGCTTTTGATAAAACCTCCAACTTTTCTGCCTTCAGTTCTATTTCTCCGGTAGGAATATTTTTGTTAATTAAGTTTTCCGGACGTTTGTTAACTTTACCTTCTATGGATACCACATCTTGCGTGCTTATTTCACCTCGAAGGTGAGCTTTCTTGTCCACCTCGAAGGTGGGCTTGCTTGTCCCGAGCGAAGTCGAGGGAGACTCCTTCGAGGTGCGTTCAGTCTGCGACGATACCACCACTTGTATCAAGCCGGACCTATCTGAAACATCCAAAAAAGTGATTTTGCCATGATCCCTTTTGGTTTGGATAAAACCTTCTATCTTGACAACTTCCCCTATTTTACTGTTACAATCTATAATTAGTGTCCTTTGCATCTTAGCTTGCATCATATCAAGCTTTGATCATTATTGACAAGATGGAAAGCTTATGCTAGGATACTCTAAGATATGGGTAAAGTTTTAAGTATTGATTTAAATTCACAATTTATTTTACTTGGCCTCCTTACTTTAGAGGTGCTCGTTTTGAGCGCTTACTTGGGAGGTCTTTTTAGGTAAATTTTATCTAAAAAAGGAAAGGAAAACAGACCTCCCAAACGGGAGGTTTTTTAATGGAAAGGAGGTGTTTATAAAAATGTTAAGCGAGCGAGATATTAGAAGACAGTTTAGTGATCCTACAGGAGATGCTGCTTTTGTGAGAGAAAGACATAACGGGAACTCCAAATTGCCTAGTATGCAAGCGGAAGCTTTTAGATTAGCTGGAGAGCAATACCCAAATATTGGTAGTTTAACTGGAAAAGATATGGCAAGGATTCGCGTAGAACGCAGAGAAAGAGGCTTAGCAATTAGAAATATTGAGGAACAAATTCGAACTGGAGAAAGTCAAACTTCTGATGTAGGTAGTATATTAAGAAGAATGCAGATAGAGCAGTTTGCTGCACGAATCGTAATTGATAGATTTTTGGGAAGAAGATCTTAAAATTTGACAAGCAGGCTTAAATATTGTAGGCTATATACTAGAAAATGAAAATTGCCAGACAAATTTTTGTAATTATTATTGACCACCCTTTAGGGAGGATCGGTTAGGTTTTTAAAAAATCTAACTTAAAGGAGGCCTCCCCAAAAGGGAGGTTTTTTTATGGAGAAAATATGAATATACCTGACGTCCGAGAAAGAATAGTTCCTTATGACACTACTCTACGTGACGGCGCTCAAACCCCTGATTTGAGTTTAACAGTCTCCAACAAAATGCGCATTGCTACTTATTTAGCTAAAATGAGTTTTCCTTTCATTGAGGGAGGATGGCCGGAAGCAAATCCTACTGATGTAGAATTTTTTAGAGAAGCAAAAAGCTTAGATCTAAGAGGAAGTCAATTGGTTGCATTTGGAATGACCGGAAGAGTCGGTATTAGGCCGGAAAATGATCCTGGCCTTGAGGCTTTACTCAGAGCAGATACGGATATAATTACAATTTTTGGTAAGAGTTGGACACTTCATGTCAAAGAGGCCTTAAGAACTACCGAACCGAAAAACTTAGATACTATTTATGATACTGTTGCTTTTTTACGGGGTGAAGGCAGAAGAGTGATTTATGATGCCGAACACTTTTATGATGGTTATTTGACAAACCCAGGATACGCTTTGGATACGTTAAGAGCCGCGTCAGAAGCGGGAGCAGAAACATTAGTTCTTTGTGATACGAATGGGGGCGCAATTCCTGAATCTATCTATCGAGCTACAAAATCTGTCAGAAGAAAATTTCCTGAAATTCAACTTGGAATTCATGTGCACAATGATAGCGGACTAGCAGTTATAAATACATTAGCCGCCATAAAAGCAGGAGCAAGACAAGTCCAGGGAACTATCAATGGAGCAGGAGAAAGAACCGGAAATGTAGATTTTTGCGTGCTTTTGCCAACAGCCAGATTTAAATATGGCATAGATGGTGGAATTGATTTAACAAGCATTTATGAATTATCCAGGTTTGTGGAAATTGAGAATGGCTTATTGGTTCCTCCAAATACTCCTTACGTAGGGGGGAATTCTTTTACGCATAAAGGCGGTGTTCACATATCAGCCGTTCTAAGGACTCCCGAAGCTTATGAACATATTGACTCTGCATGTGTGGGAAGAAAAACAAGCTTTGAAAATTCGGATCAAGGCGGAGGTGCGAATATTATGGCTATGGCAGAAAAACACGGTTTCAGAATCAATAGGAATGACCCTTTATATGCTAAACTGGTAGCGGAGATGAAGAGGATGAGAGTTTTAGGTGATGCACAAGAATATCTACTTTTACATCGGATATTAGTTACTCCTGAGGAGCCGTTTGACGTTTTCAATGGAAGTAGCGTAACAACTGTCAGGGGATCAAATCCAGAAGCAACCGTTAAAGTCAGAGTAAATGGATCAGTACTCCACGAAGTAGCTGAAGGAGATGGACCAGTTAACGCTTTTGATAACGCCTTGAAAAAGGCTTTAGGTATAAAATATCCACAAGTCAGAGAAATAAAACTTTTAAGATATCAGAATTCAAATATACAAATGGGCTCTGATGCAGAAGTTGTAATTCGTATAGAATTTGGTGCAAATGGTGACCGCTGGACTTCAGTTGCTAAAGGAACAAATCAACAAACTGTTGCTGAAGATGCAATAATCGCTGCTTATCAATATTTCCTACTTAAGGTTACATTGAGTCGCTCGAGCGATTAATTGTAACCTAACTTCATAAAAATTTGACGTGAAAAGAAAATTTTGATAGTATTAAAAATACAAATGAATATCAGCAGACAAACTTGGTTTAGTTTTTTTTACTTTACCTTCCAAAAGGAGGGAGGCTTAAAGTAACTTAAACCATTAAAGGTTGTAAGTTTCAAGCCTCCCAACTGGGAGGTTTTTTAATGGATTGAAGGGAGGTGAAAATATATGGCAGAAGGAGAACCGAAAAGAATAGATCCAACACTTAGAAATACCGTAGTTGGGGAAAATAACGTACCTAGACAAATTATGGATGCTTGGATTAGAGTGCTAAATGGAGAAGAAGGGGCTTTGACTCAGCTACAACAAGTTGCCGCAGCAAGTAGAGTCATCCCTGATTTACAAGGATTAGCTGAAGCTGAGCATGGAGAAAAACAAAAACCCGAAGATACAGTTGTTCCACCTACGCAGGAAGTAAGGGAATATTACAGAGATGCAGTCAGATATATGGGTCAACCTAGAAAGTAAATTTACTGCAAATTATTCACCTCCGAGGAGTCAAAGCCCACCTCGGAGGTGTTTCTAATTAAACAACTTTTATATCTTTTACTTTAAGTTGGGGTTTTTCAAAACCGTTATAAGTATCGAGTTCTAAATTGTAGGCTATATCAATGAGCTGACCATTTTGTAAAAGTCCTGCCCACTCCCCCATATTAAAAGCTATTGCATCAATAGGTCCTTCGACAAACTCAGGATCTACGACCTTAAATTTTAAGTGTTTACCTACTCCTACAGTTCTAATATCAGAAACTGGCATATTGGAACTGGAAAAAATTGGCTTAGGATTTCCAAATCCAAAGGGGGCAAATTTTTGCAAATCTTCTATTAATTTTTTTGTAATCTCACTTTTTGCAATTTCTGCATCTATTTCCAAAACTTTTTCCAACATAGGCAAATCTTTCAGATACTCTTCCATCCTTGATTTAAATATTTCAATATGTTTGTTTGCAATGGAAAACCCTGCAGCCCCCGGATGCCCCCCAACATCAATTAAAATATCCTGACACTTTCTAATAACTTCCACAATGTTTACTCCATCAATTGATCTGGCAGAACCTTTGGAAATTTTTTCACCTACTGAAATGGCAATTGCGGGACGGAAATACTGCTCTGTTACTTTTCCAGCAATAAGTCCAATAATCCCCTGATTCCACTGCTTGTGATAAAGAACGTGAATTTTGCTGCTCTTTACAATTAAAGTTTTTGCTTGTTCTATAGCTAAATTTGTCATTTGCTGGCGGGCAGTATTAGTTTGACACAAAAGCTTGGCTAAATTTTTAGCCTTTGTTGGATCTTTGGTACAAAGCAGTCTTAGGGAATCTATGGCATGTTCTAACCTACCCATGGCATTAAGCCTTGGGCCAATAATATAGCCTATTTCAAACGAGCTGATTGTTCCTAAACTAATATCACATTCATTAATTAGTGATAATAACCCTAAATTGGTGGTACTATTTAAGACCTTTAAACCCTCAACTACAAAGGCTCTTCCCAATCCAGTTAAAGGCAGTAAATCACAAACAGTGGCAATTGCCACAAACTGCAGTAAATCTTCGGCTAAATCTTTTTTTATTTGATCTTTAATTAAACACCAGGCCACCCCGGCCCCGCACATTTTAGTGGAATGAACAATTTCGTATGCATCGGGTAAAACTTTTCCGGGAAGATGATGGTCGGTAATAATTAAATCCAAGTCCATCTCCTTAGCAAATTTTGCCTGCTCTGTGGCCACAATCCCGTTATCAACAGTAATTACAACCGCAGCACCCGAGTCCCGGGCAAATTCCAACCCTAATCTATTTAATCCATAGCCTTCTTTTTCCCTATGAGGAATATAGGGCAAGACTTTGGCCCCAAGAGAAGTTAACCCTTTATATAAAATCGCTGCAGCAGATATGCCGTCAACATCATAGTCTCCAAATACTACTATCAATTCCCCCTTTCTAATTGCCTGCAAGATTCTTTTTTGAGCTTTTTCAATTCCTGAAATCCTCAAATCTTTTTTAAAATCAGATATTTTAGGATTAAAAAATTGTTCTTTTTCTGCCGGATTTTTTATGCCACGGTTTATCAGAAGTTGCAAAATTAAATCATCGCTTTTTTTGGGTAGTATCTTCCAGTTCATTAGGGTAAAATTACATCATGAATTATACACTACCTGCTAAGGTAAAAAATATTCTAGATAAATTTACAAAAGCTAATTTCCAAATTTATATAGTGGGAGGGGCGGTGCGTGATCTTCTAATGGGCAAAGAGGTCAAAGACTGGGATTTTACTGCAAATGCCAAGCCGGAGGAGATTTTAAAAGTCCTTCCAGAAGGTTTTTATGATAACAGGTTTGGGACTGTAGGTTTAGTAGTAGGTAATGGAATTTTTGAAATTACCACCATGAGGAAGGAGGGAATTTACAAAGACCACAGACACCCGGTTGAGGTTTCCTGGACAGATAAAATTGAGGACGATTTAGCAAGACGCGATTTTACAATAAATGCCATGGCACTCTCTATAGGCGGGCAGGTAATTGATCCATATCTGGGACAAAGAGATCTCAAAGATAAGCTTATCAGAGCAGTTGGAAATCCGAATAAAAGGTTTCAAGAGGATGCTCTAAGACTCTTAAGGGCCATCCGTTTCGCCAGCCAACTGGAATTTGAAATCGACGAAGAAACTTTTCAAGCCATCAAAAAAAATGCTTCGCTACTTAAAGAAATCGCCAATGAAAGAATCAGGGATGAACTGTTAAAAATCCTTGAATCCGCGAATCCCCATTCGACAGGCTCAGAGCAGGCATACATAGGTATAATAAGACTTCGGGAGGTAGGGATTTTACAAATTATCTTACCGGAGCTGGAAAGATGTTTTGGAATTATCCAACAGGGACCCAAACATACCCGGGTCTATGATATAGGCGAGCACTCGCTTCTAACTTTAAAACATACTCCTTCAGCAAACCCTTTAGTAAGACTGGCCTCGCTTCTTCATGATGTGGGCAAACCGCAAACTTTCAAGACAGAGGCGGATGGCAATGTGACTTTTTATGGTCATGATGTGAGGGGAGGAAAAATTGTTTTGGATATTGCTAAACGGTTTAATTTATCAAAAAAACAATTAGATAAACTTTTTAAATTAGTCCGTTTTCATATGTTTACAGTTGATGAAAGACAAACTGATTCTGCCATCAGAAGATTTATTAAAAATGTCGGGGTTGAAAATATTGAGGATATGATGGCACTTCGAATTGGCGACAGACTGGGTGGCGGAACTCAAACGGAAACTTCCTGGAGGATGGAAAAATTTGCCAGTAGAATTAAGCAGGTTTTGAAAAAACCTTTTTCTGTTTCTGATTTAAAAATAAATGGTAAGGATGTGATGGATATTTTAAAAATAAAACCGGGACCAAAAGTGGGTGAAATTTTACAAAAACTTTTTGAAGAAGTTTTAGAAGATTCTTCTAAAAATAAAAGGGAGTATTTACTAGATAGAATTAAGAATCTAGAATAAAGAATCAAGCTTTAATGATTGTCACAACACTAAAAGATTTAGCTGAATACTCACAATACGGTCAACAACTGACGGATATTATGAATGCATTTGTTCCTCTGGCATTACAACTTCCTCAACTTCGAGATAATCCCGAAATGATGGAGGAAGCAATAAAAAAAACTTCAGCAAGCGGGATCACAGATGTTGTCACTAATGCTGATATCTTTGTTCAAGAAAAATTAAAAAGTGCAGTCTTAGAAAAACACCCGAATTGGCAATTCTGGGGAGAAGAAGGCAAAGATAATATCTCGGAGTACGATACAACAAAAAAATATCTTCTTGTTTCTGACCCAATTGAGGGAACAAATAATTTCAAAGCTCAAAAAGATAATCAGTGGGGGTCAGTTATAGCGTTAGTAGATATTCAAACAAAAGAACCAATTATAGGTATTGTTGCCTTTCCATCTCGGCGGCGGTTCTATCTTGGAGTTAAAGATGCTGGAGCATATATTGTTGAATATGACGATGAGGGTCAAGTAAAAAACTTTACTCCAATGTCACAAGAACCAGAATATAATGAGTATACTTATAATAACAGTCCGTATTTTGAAGAACCGCTTACTGAGCAAGTACAAAGTTTTTTTGCGCTCGGTAATCTTCAACCAGATACAAATGGTGCTGATGATTTGGAAAAATCCCGGAAAACTCTACTGATAGATAGGGTTACTTTTATTGATCCTGAAAGCGGTGCACTAGAAGTAATTCGCAATAGAGGGACAATTTATTTCAAAACAAGCAATGAAATGGCATCAGTCTTTGTAATTCTTAATGAACTTGGAGGTAGGATAACCGATGGTAATGGTAATTCTTGGACTTTAGGAATCAGTACTCTTATTTCTGCAAGGAATGAGCAAGATTATATTTTCTTAAAAAATCTCTATGATCGAACAAGACTGTAATCATTTAATACAGAAATTAAATATACTTTCTCGCTCCTTTTATAAGGCCATTAATTAGCTTATGAACTTCTATAGTAAGCTGAGCTAGTGAATCAAATTGCTCCTTAGCTATGTAACCTACGTCCTTAGCCACTAATAATTGATTCTGTAACTCTGTAGTAGAACCCAATGACATCGAATAAAATTGTATTTTTTCTTTATATGATTTCCTAGAAAATCCTTCTGCTATATTACTAGTTATAGAAATTACACATCGTCGCATTTGATCTACTAAAGAATACAATTCTTCTCTGGGGAAAATTTTTGTTATCTTATAAATTTCTAGAACTAATTCATGGCCTCTTTGCCAAGCTGTTAAATCAGTAAATGATTGAATTTTCATAACCTTTATTCTTAATTCTTATTGCTTAATTCTAATTAATGGCCCAATTTTTCCTCCCACCAAACCAAAAGGACTGTAGCGTTAAAAATTGAAGAGTATGTTCCGGAGATTATCCCCAGGAGCAAAGCTACCACAAACCACCGTAGCGTCTCTCCCCCAAAAAGTAGCAGGGCAATTAAAACAAAAACTACCGTGAGGGAAGTATTTAAAGACCTGCCTAAAGTTTGTACAACGGAAAGATTAGCAATATCAATGAAGCGAGCTTCTTGCTTCGCAATAAAATTCCTGCCCATATGTTTTAATAAATTTTCCCTAATCCTGTCAAATACTACAATGGTGTCATGAACGGAAAAACCGATTATTGTCAAAAGTGCTGTCACAAATAAAGTATCGATTTCAACCCCCCAAAAATGGCCTAAAATTGCAAATACCCCTACCACCAGAAGCACATCATGAAGCAAAGCTACAATAGCACAAATCCCAAACCTTAAGGATGAGGCAGGCTTAGGTATTTTTCTAAAAGAAAAAGCAATGTACAAAACTATGGCTAAAGAAGCCAAGACCAAAGCCATTAAAGCTTTTTGTTTTAATTCATTACCAATCACCGGACCTACATTCTCCACCCTTCTTTCTTCCACACTACCAAATTTGTTATTTAGGTTACTTTTTAAAGAATTTATTTTATTTTGCTCCAGCGGTTTAGTTTTGATAAGATAAACTCCCTCCCCGCTTGAAGTAATTGCACCTACTTCAATTCCTAACTTTGAAATTTCCTCTTTTAAAACATTTTTATCTATCTCTTTTTCAAATTTATATTCAATTAATGCTCCTCCTGTAAAATCTATTCCTAGTTTTAAACCGGAAGTGATGATGAATATAAATCCCGGTAAAATAATCAGCAGAGAAAAAATAAAATACCAAAGTTTATATTTCATTAAGTTCATTTTTTACTCTCCTTTGCGGCCTTTTTTAAATCCTCATGCAGCTGTTCTTTTAAATCTTCTGCTGCCTTTTTAATTTTTTCTTCAACCCCGCTTACCTTCTCTTGCAGAAAGTTCCAAATTTTATCATGACTGCCTTCCGTCAGATGTTGTACAAAAACCCTCTTATCAGAATCAGATAACCGGGAGAAAATAGCATCTAAAATGGTATGGTGTAGACTGGAATCTAGAAGCTGGGCCAGGTGTAACTTTTCTTTCTTGGAAAGATCCAACTCATCCAATTTTGACACTATGGATTGTATTTCAATTAAATGAGAGTAAAAGAAAGCCATATTTATGCTTGCTCCTTAACTTTTAAAGGCCCCAAAGGAACCTTATCGAAAGAATCATCAATAAAAAAGTATAATACGGGTCCTTTTCTGGGTCCATCCGAAAGTCCCAGAGCCTCCATCACCTCAGGAGATCCTCCCAAATGCTTACCTGTCCAGGTAGCCGGCCCTGCGTCCCCGACCACTGCTATCACTGCCTGACCTGTTTTTGGATTTACTACCAGCATTTTTCTGAATTTAAAAAAATCCCTGAATTTGCCCACATCTTCGGCATAACCGGGCACTAGAAAAGTTTGAATTGCCAGGTAGTATTTTTCCTGCAGTTTTGCAGTTTCGGTAAATTCTTCTTTTGAAGGAACAAAATATCCCCAAGCACCCAAACCCGGTGCTATACCGGCACCGCCATATTTTGCCCAATCAGAACTGCTGTCTGCGTGAGCATATAGATTATCGCCGGGATATCTATACAAATGTTGTTCTCCCCCAATTATGCCATAGTTCCTGTTTAATCTGATATTGTTTATTTCGGCCGTAACTTTAAATCCGAAATTACGGGATAAAGTATCTGCAATTTCCTTCTCCTCATTTCTGTCTAGCAGTCTTATCTCATCCGGCATTTTATTTTGTAAGCTTTGAGCCAGTAGTACATTCCGGTCATAATCTTTTAAAATGTCATCTCTGCTGACAATTAAATTAGGTTTTGGTAACTGGGGATGAAAAGGGGGAGACAGTAACAGCAGTCCTCCCAAAGAACCTAAAGCTACCTGCTTTAAAACCTGCCCATGGTTGTCCCAAAATTTATTTTGGGCCGCAGTTTGGCGGGCGGACCATTTGTGTTTTAAATATTCAAAATGTCTACTTTTGCTTTTAAATTTCATCTGATAAATAATTTCAAAAAAGTTTTAGTTATTACAATTGCTGAAAACATTGACACTAAAACCCCAATAGCCAAAGTGATAGCAAACCCGCGGACTATTGATGTTCCAAAAGTATAAAGAATAATTGCAGTAATCAGCGATGAAACATTAGATGCCCAAATAGAAGACCAGGCCCTTTTAAACCCTAACTCTAAAGCCAGAGCTTTACTTTTACCCCACCTTATTTCTTCTTTCATTCTTTCAAATATTAAAATATTAGCATCTACTGCCATACCTACTGATAAAATAAAACCGGCAATTCCGGCCAGAGTTAAGGTAATAGGCGGTAAAATAAACAGGCCTGTTTTAAATATTGCCAAAACTAAAATAGTATAACTAATCAGGGCTAAATCGGCAAAAAGTCCCGGTATTCCATAAAAAAGAGCCATATAGATCATGACTATTCCCAACCCCAGGCTTCCCGCCACTATACTCTTATTAACAGATTCCGCCCCAAGAGTTGGACCAATTGAGCGCTGCTCTAAAATTTTTATGGGAACCGGCAATGCTCCGGCATTCAGCTGGATAGCCAAATTTTTAGCTTCATCAGTAGTAAACTGACCTGTAATTACCGCACTCCCCCCGATAATTTCCTGCTGGACAACTGGAGGAGGCCAGCTGATAGGAACTCCATCCAGAAATATCCCTAATGATTTTCCTACATTTCTTTTGGTTATATCGGCAAATTTTTTTGCTCCATCTGGAGTAAACTCCAAAGATACTTGGGGTCCTGAAGCTGCCTGGTTGGTAGCACCAAAAGTAACTTGGGCTTTTTTCAAATCTGCTCCTGTTAAACCGGTAGGCTTAAATGAACTAAGTATTTCCTGGGCAGAAGGGGTGGCCTCATCCGAAGGCGGACCCATCATCTCCCTAAAATCCAGCTGGGCGGTTTTGCCTACTAACTCTGCTGCAGCAGTGGAATCTTTTAACCCCGGTAAATCCACTAAAATCCTTCTGGTGTCACCGACTTTGGAGGACTGAACTACTGCTTCAGACACACCAAATAAGTTAACTCTTCTTTCAATGACATTTTTGGCAGACTCTAAGGCGCTATCTTTTTGGGAAGGGTCAATCTTGTCTGTTTCTGCCTGCAAAATCAGTTGAGTTCCCCCCTGTAAATCAAGTCCCAGCTTAAGGGGAAAATTTGCTTGAAAGGACTTACCTGATATTTTTAGAATAGGAAATCTATTAATATCAATAATAACTGCCAGAAGGGTTATTACAATAATAAACCAAGGCACAAGCCTAAACTTCATATACTGCCCTAAATCATCACTCCTTCCAAAAGCTCGTCTTCATCACCCAAAAGCATTACCTTGGGTTGGGTTAAAACCCTTAAAATAAAAGGGTCACGCCTTTTTACTCTAAACTTAAATTCTGCCTCGTCCATGAATGAATAATTAATTTCTGTCTCTTTTTTAGCTTGTTCATCAGCGATAATCGCCTGAAGCTCCGGCAAAACGATACTGCCTACCACTAAAACATCAACGTCCTCAGTGTTATAAGAGACACCTTTTATAAACCTGGTTGAAACAAAGGCAAATTTTATTTTGCCAAGTTTAGCCCTGTTTTTTATGAGGCTTCCCCCCAATCCGGTTGTCTTGGCTACCAGTGACAGGAGCTCTTTGTAAAAGAGATAATCTTTTCTAAAGCGGTATAACCTTCTGTTAGCCCTCCACTCAGAAACAACCATCCCAAATTTTTCCATTCGGGCCAGCTCTCTTCTGACCGCATTAATTTCCTCCGAAACTCTTCTGACGATTTCACGAACATGAAAAAGGGAATCCTGAGGGTTTCCTAAAAAAAGTTGTAACAATTTTACCCGGACACGACTTACAAAAAGTTCTTCCAACATTGCCACCTCCTTTCAGGCAGGCAATTTACACCGATTAAATCGGGGTCAAAAATTTACCTTGGATCCCTCCGGGACAGTTTGAATCCAGATTTGTCCTTTGTTAAATTCCACTTCTTTACCTTTGGAGTCTACATATTTGCTTCTCGTCGTCCTGGATTGTTTAATCCATTTACCCTCTATTGCATTGCCATCCTGGAAAATTAGAGCTTTCCCGGAACCAGCAGTTTGGTAAAGTAAATGGACATTGCCCGGATAACCGTCATTGGCGTGAGACTCCTTTTCAAATTGCACTATCACCACTTTGGCAGCAAGCTGTGCCTTATTATTTAGATCCGTATGAGCCTCATCACCCTGGTTTCTTTTATAAGTATTACTTGCCGAATCATAAGACCAAACTACCTGATAACTTTCCTGATTTTCCCAGAAGTTAACAATGATCTTAGAAGTAGTCCCCCCACCTTTGTCATCTTTAAACTTGAAAGGTACAAAATCTTCATCCCATCTTAATCCAGCTGAATCAGTAGCACTCCAACCTCTTTTTTCTCCCACCTGCCAGAGTTTGGCAGTAGTAGAATACATAGTGTGTTCTGTAGCTACGGGATGACTCAACCGCTGGTAGTCTCTCCAAAAAACCGGAAAACCAATACTAAATTGGTTTAAATCTTTAACTTTAAACTTAATAATTTGGCCCAAGGCATTAGCCGGACCGGGAGTATTGGCTCCACCTACATGAGCATAAAGGGCATCATACTCTCCCAACCAATCAAGATAATAAGTTCTGGCAGATCTAACCGGCCCAACTTGAACATCGGATAAATTACAGTAGAAAAGAGCCATAAATCTGGTGATACCGCCTTCCGCCACAGCCTCATAAATTACATCTGCCGAGGACAAACCGGATTGAGGCCTGGCTTCAGTGTGGTTTTCTATCATCACTGCCAAGGGGCGTCTTTTTTCCCAAAATTCTTTGGCCTTTTTAGTATGCAACTCGCCATTTAATGGGCATACCTCTGTTTTGGGAGCAGATGGATCTTCTACCAAAGCACTGGAAGGAGTAGGAATATTGGCTTTTCCATTCTCGGGAAGCGGAGTGGAAACTCCAATTTTACTAAATACAGAATAAGCAATGGTGGTGGAACCTGCAAAAAGGCTGGTTGCTAAAATAATCAGCACTAAAATTTTTTGTAAACCGGTTAGTCCTTGAAAAACTTCTGTTATTTTGTTCATCTAATTCTCCATGGCTTTTTTTATAACCGCATCCTCTTCCTTAGAAAACTGATACTTAGCGCTTTTTCCCTCCGCTACGCTTTTGGCAAATACGCGGGTACCGGATCTTGCATGCAAACTGGTTAACACTACCCCTGTGCCATTTTTATCCAAAAGTGCTAAACTAAAACTTTGATCCCCGCCTGTATCATCATAAGGATTGTAGCGAGTAAGAGCAATCCTTTGTATGTGTTTCAATTCCAGCTGCTCAGTTCCTGCCAATCGCTCTTGTACCCTATTTAAGCTTTCTTTAAAACCAATTAGCTGCTGTAAAACTTCCTCAAATTTTTTTCTAATATCTCTTTCTCCGCTTTTAGGAAAAAGTGACTTTAAAAAATTTCCTTGTTTC
>CAZKAW010000016.1:0-18485 GCA_964551255.1 uncultured Gammaproteobacteria bacterium | reverse complement strand
AAGTAGAGGATCTGAGATGGGGTTTTGGAAGAAGGCTGCAGCAGCAATCATCGCTCCGTTGTCAGTGCAAAGGTTGGGAGGAGGGACATGCAGTTTCACTTTTAACAATTCAGCCTTAACTTTTAACCTGCGAACTAACTGTTGGTTCGCAGCCACTCCTCCGGCCACCATAATTTGTTCAACACCGTATTTTTGGGCTGCTGCAAGAGTTTTTTTTACTAAAACATCCACAATGGCAGCTTCAATAGAGGCAGCAAGATTACGTTTCACCTCCGAGGTGTAATCGCTTTTTTTCACCTCGAAGGTGTGCAAAAGGTTTGCCACGGCTGTTTTTAGTCCGGAGAAAGAGAAGTCAAAATCCGAAGAATCTATCATTGGCCTGGGTAAGTTAAAGGTGTCTTTACCCTTCTTTGCCAGTTGGGCTATTTGGGGGCCACCGGGGTAGGGTAAGCCTAACAACCGGGCGCATTTGTCAAAACATTCTCCGGCCGCATCATCCCTGGTGCCCCCTAAATATTTATACTTGTCGTGATTTGTAAATAACACTAAGTCAGTATGCCCGCCTGAAACCAGCAGACCAAGACAGGGGAATTGTGGAACCACACCTTTCAGGTGGACTTTCTTGTCCCGAGCGAAGTCGAGGGAGACTCCTGAAAGGTGGTCTGTTATCCAATTGGCATAAAAGTGGCCAATTAAGTGGTTGACCGGGATTAAGGGTTTATTCCAAACCAAGCTTAAAGTTTTGGCTGTCTCCACTCCTACTAAAAGAGAACCAATCAGCCCAGGTCCCTGGGTAACAGCAATTGCATAAAGATCTTTAATCTTTAATCCTGAATCTTTAATCGCCGTTTCTATTACCGGAATAATGGCTTTTATCTGTTCCCTGGCTGCCTGTTCCGGGATTATCCCGCCATATTTAGCCTGTAGGGAAGCAGAAGAAGTCACTATATTGGATAAAATAGTTATTCGGTTATGCTTTAGCTGAAGAATAGCTGCTCCAGTCTCGTCGCACGAAGTCTCAATACCTAGTATTATCATAGGGGTATTTTAACAGATATTTTGGTATAATCCCCCCTATGGAAAGGGAAGAATTAATACGTCTAAGAATAGTAGAGTGTAATGGGCAGCTTAAGAAAACTCAAGCAATGGGTGGCAAAGCCATTTTGTCCGTTATATTACATGGAAGGTTTCCAATTAAGGATGATTTGATGCTGCTTAATCTTTATATAGGGATGGTTGATCAACTTCGGGGTGACCGTAACTTTTTCCAGTCACTTCTTGAAGACCACCAGGATGGACAGGATCATCCTTAGAAACTCCAACTGTGCTAAACTAAAATAATGCTGTCCAAGATCATAATTGCAGTTTTAATAGTGGCGGTGGCTATATTTTTTGGCAGTGGTTTTTTGCAGCACCAGGATGAGATTTTGCAAAATGTAAAACCAAAAGGTAGTATACCTTTACAAAATTTAGGGTTATCTCCCTGTCCGGAGCCTTTAATTTTACAAACCCCGGTTGATTTAAGTCTGGTCACCTCCATCCTTTATCCTGGCCAGGCAAGAGGCGGGGATTTTAAGCCCCATGGTGGTTTCCGTTTTGATAATGCTAAGGATAACCAGATAGAAGTTAGGGCTTCCATGGATAGTCAACTTCAGGATGCCAGCAGATACATTGAGATGGGTGAGGTGCAATATCTGTTTGATTTTCAATCTGATTGCGGGATCAGGTTTAGGTTTGACCACCTTTTGACCGTAGTCCCAAAATTTGCAGAAGTGGTCAAAAAACTGCCAGAGGCCAAAGAGCATGATTCCAGGACCACTCATGTTGAGCCTGTCAGTGTTAAGAAGGGGGAAGTCATAGCTACTGCAGTGGGGTTTAAAAATAAATTAAATGTGTTTGTGGATTTTGGGGTTTATGATATGCGGGGTAAGATTTTTTCAAACCCCAGGGATAATGCCATCTGCTGGTTTGATCTTTTACCTAAAGAGGATACAGCTAAAGCAAAAAGCCTTCCTCCGGCAGATTCAAAGAGTGGTTCCCAAAGCACCCTTTGCAAATAATACCAGCAATTTACCATTTTGGAAAAGAGTTTAAAGCCTGCTGCGGTAGGTATGTAGTTTTGGTCCTGTTTTCTGCAGACTAAGCTTATGCTCCAACCCATTCATCTGCCAACCACCCCTTCTGTCCCTGTAAAAAACAGCAAAATCATCAGCCCCCTCCCTAGTACTATTGGGGATAAATCTTAAAGTTAAGGACATATTACCCGGTCCGCTCCCTCTTTCTGCTACTACTCTAATCCTATTTTTTACCCCCTGTTTCAGGCAGAGGTAGATATCCTTAACTGTTTTATTGTTGTCACTGTCATATTCTCTTTTGAGAGCAAAAGGGTTGATTGTCCCTACAGAAGGAAGCCCCTTTAACCAGGACATAAAAGTGTCATAGTCAGTAAAAGGGGGTGGGTTTCCATCTTCTTCTGTCAGTAAGGAATATAACATAGTTACACTGGCTGGTTTAACGGAGGTAGCTTGTTGAATTAAGAAGACATCTGCCCTGGTTAAGCCGTTACCTGTTATCGCTAAAGGTGCTGCTAGTTTCCCTGGTGCTACCGGTAAAATAATGCTTAAGGTGGCCAAAGGTTTACCTCCTTCAGCTTCATGTTGTTTAGCCCATTCAGTCAGCAGGTTAACTTTAGCAACACCTTTTGAAAGATTGCCCTCAATGCCTTCTCTTCCTTCAAATTCCATTGGGAAATTATACCATCCAGGCAAGATTGTAATCTGGTAATTTTTTCCCAAAAGCCCTGAAAACGTAATCCCAAATCCCACCCCGGGGGGGGTGGAATAGATCTTTGGGTGGTGGTAAAATCTGCTCGTGACAGTTAAACCTAAAAGTGCTTATATTAAAAATCCCATTTTTGTCTCCTTTACCTCCCTGTCTGATTTTTTAAAATGCCCCAAAGCTTACTGGTTTAAAAACATTTACCGTGATCCTAAGAGTGGCAACAGAATCCAAATTGCCTCCCCTTACCTGTCTTTGGGCTCAACGGTTCATGACAGTTGTAAATGGTATCTGGATATGGGTGGGCAGGTAACCCACCCTCAGCTTGAGGGAAAGTTTAGGAATTTATGGCGCAAATACAGCGGGAAACGCGGAGGTTTTTCTTCAAAGGAAGAAGAGGCGGTTTTTGGAAAAAGAGGGCTGAAGATGATTTCGAATTTTTTCAAAAATGCCACCAGGCTGGAAAAAATCACCCACAATATAGATTTCCCCAAACTTCATTTATTTGAAGATGTGGTTTTGATGGGGAATTTTGATTTTGTGGGGGAAAAGGAAGACGGGAGTTTGCATGTTGTGGATTTTAAAACCGGCATACATGATGAAAAAGACCCCCTGCAGCTTTATATTTATGCTATTTTGGCCCAGGCCAATTTTGGAAAGCCTGTTTCCTCTGCCTCATTTTGGTATCTGGACCGGGATGATGCCTCCAAAGAAATTGTATTGGACGCTTTGGAACCCAAACTGGAATGGATTGTAGGGAAGGCTAGGGAAATCAAGGAAGCTTTAGGACAAAAGACTTGGGTTTGTGTTAAAGAAGAAGAGTTATGCAGAGATTGTAAAGATTATCAGGCTATTTTGGATGGAAAAGGCGAGTTCCAGTTTACAGATTATAGGTACAAAAAAGACGTTTATTATTTACCTAAATAGCCACAGAATTTAATGTAAATTGACAAATGTAATGTAATATGCTACATTTAATGTATGACTTATACAGTTTCTATTACATCCCAGGGGCAAATCAGTATTCCGGCTAAATTTCGAAGAGAGCTGGGGTTAGAAGGTGGCAAAAAAGCCCTGGTTAAAAAAGAGGGAGAAAGATTGATGATTGAGTCTATACCGGATATTTTTTCTTTGAAGGGTTCTTTAAAACATAAAGCCTTAAAAGGAAAGAATATTGATGAAATTATTGAAATAGAGGAAAAAGCTTGGGAAGAGGCTGCTGTAGAAAGATACAAAAAATCTCTAGGGAAATGAAGAAATATTTTGCTGATACTAACTTCTACCTTCGTTTTCTTCTACAAGATAATAAAACACAAGCTGACCAAACAGAAAGACATTTACATAAAGCAGAAAAAGGGAAAGAGGAAATTGTTTTTCTATCAGCAATTATTTTAGAAATGGCATTTGTATTAAGAAGCAATTACAGTGTATCCCCTTTGGAAATTTCAAAATATTTGTTAACCTTAATTTCTTTACCATACCTAGATATAGATGATCGGGATATTTGGATAAAAATATTACCTGTATTTGCCAAAAGGAAGATTGATCTAATAGATATTTTTCTTTTTGAAAAGGCAAAGGTAAATAATGCAGAGGTGTTAACTTTTGACAAAAAATTAAGCAATTTAAAGTAAAGATTATCAAGCTATTTTGGATGGAAAAGGAGAATTTCAATTCACGGATGAATACAAGAAGGATATCTACTTTCTGCCACGATTAACCTAGTTTATTCACCTGCCAATTTAAACCCCAATTTAGTGTACCAGTCATCAAAAGAAAAAATTAGATCTGCTTCTAATCTTTGGGCAGTTGCAGCCACAATTGCATCAAAGATAGTATTTTTCTTAGATTGGGATTTTGTTTCAAAAATTTCTGCAGCATCAGTTTGGATTTCCAGATTTATATATTCCAATGTAAAAGCTCCTTGAAGATATTGTTTATTTATTAACTTGGCCTTATCAGGTAAATTTTTAGCACGGGATAGAGCAGTAATTGCTTCTAGAATAGCAGTATTAGGGTAAATTACTTGAAAACCCTCTGATAACAGAAGTTCACTTATTTTCCTTGCCTTTTTATGGTTAGCATCTTGCTTGTCTGCTAAAGCTACTAAGGAATCAGCGTCTCCTATGATGATATTACTCACTTTTGTCTTTTTTCTCCACCCCAAGCATAATAGTCATGATTTATAGATACGTCTTTAGGGCTACCTGGTTTGGTAGGAATTTTTTCAGCCATATTTGCTAAATCAAGTAAAGCTTGAGCATTAGATTTGGGTTGGGTAGCCTTTAAGCCTTTATCCAAAGCTTCTCTAATAATTACAGCTTCTGCTTTATTTTTAGCTTGGGCTATAAAGCTGATTCTTCTTTTGGTGTCGTCTTCAATATGAACACTGATTCTTTGCATACGTAATACATCATACATTATACCACAAAATTGTCAATACTTCAATTTTATTTCAGCCAGGGTATTGTGTTTATGGAAGCTCTTCGAGTCTGAGCCTGAGGGTTTGTCCCTCAGAGTCGAATGACCTTCGTTGGGCACGGATTCAAAGAGTTTAATAGAGGAAATTTGAATTGGGGTTAAATCCTCTGTCATAATTTTTTCCAAATTTGCTTCTAAACTTCTATCAACTGAAAATTCTTTATTAAATTTGGCAATGGAAATATGGGGGACAAATCTACGCTCATCAACCGGCAAATGCAAAGAAGCCAGACTATCTTTGATATATTCCCTGATCAGCAAAACTTTATCAATATCTCCCTTCACTCCTACCCATAAAATATTTGGATGATGGATATTGGGAAATCCGTCAATATAGGCAGGAGTAACTTCAAAAGAGGAGATACCTTCTACTGCTTTCTGGATAATTTCAACTAATTGATCTTTTAATTCATCCGGTTGTTCCCCTAAAAAGGCTAAAGTCAGGTGAATTTTATCTAAATCAGTCATTCTGGCTTGAGGAATTAATGTATGCAAAGTAGTTTGAATAGCTTGAAACTGCGGTATATTCTCACTCGGAATTTCCAAAGCAATAAAAAATCTCATGTTTTTGTTATTTTTTCTCTATTGGGGTTATTATTGTTTCTAATCTTTGCCGTTCTTGTTCTGTTAGGGTACCATCTCCAAGATCTAAAGTTTGCCGAATGCTTGCTCCGGCAAGGCTAAGAAGCCTTTCTAGTTGTTCCACATCTCCTGGAGGGGGGGAATTATAAAAAGGTCCGCCAAGGCAAACTTTAATTCTGTCGATTTCTGAGCCTGTCCTGCTACACACCCCACCTCTTTTGAAGACACAGGAGCCGCAATTTTCTGGGTTGCCCTCTACCTTCATAGGTGATCTCATTTAAGCAGAGAATATCTCAAGATGTCAAATTTGACAAATAAGGGTAAATTTAGGTATAGTGATGGTATAATTAAATATTAATCAAGAGTGATGGCCTCTTTCGCTAAAGCTTCGAAGGCTGAAAGGGAGAGATAGAGAATTGGCTCGAAACCATCCAGCAACTGATTCGAGTCTTCGAGAATCACCCTGAGCGACCCTGAGTTTATCGAAGGGGAGTCGAGGGACCTCTCAAGATCGACCGCGGTGCTAAACCCAACCTGCAAGGGGGGATTAGTCCTGACAAAGGAAAACATTTATCTACCTCCCTTTAAAGGGAGGTTTTTAAAAGGAAAAAATTATGCCTGAAAGAGATAAGAGGGATAGTTTAGCTATTAGACAAGCTGAGGAAATTGCACATAACCAGTGGAACCCTCCCGTAATAAGGGAGGCTATGGAGATTGCAAGTCGGGTTTGGCAACCTTTCTCTGCTAGTTCAACTCCCCAAACAGTGTTGGGATTTAAGCTGCAGGAACCTTCCTATCTTAGCCAGATGCCCTCGCCCTTTGCCGGAGTTATCCCAGACAGTGTGGCTGCCAAGTTTTGGGCTGGACATATGGAACCACCTCAAAACGAAGCCCAGGCTAACCAGTCTGATCTTATTTCGTATTGGGAACGTCTGGAAAGTGAAACACAGGTAAAAAACCTTAATGTTTTGGCAGAAGGTGTCTGGCAATTGATAGCAAGCTTTTCCAGAGAGGGTCAGATAGCAGATCAAACATTTTTAGAGTTAAGGTTTGATGTGCGTACCGGTTGTAAGTTTGGGGCAGAGTTAGCTATTTGTGGCTCCGGAGTTAGAAAAGTTTTGGGAGCGGATGAGACTGCTGAGATCTGCCGCATAAGATTTAATAGTACGCTCCGATCTGAGTCTACTCAAGAAAACTTGAAGTATTTAACAATTGGATGGGAACGCGGTTCAAAAAAATACCAAGATCTTTTATCGGATTATCCGGGAGATTTTGAAGGAGTAACCTTTGTATTAGGAGGGACTTCTCCTGATAAATATTTTACTGTTTTCAACGTAAATTCAGAAAGATCGGACAAAATACAAAAACCTCTTACTCGAGAAGATGTGGTTTTGGTTAGAAAAATCCTAAGAGGTTTAACACAACATCTGCAACAGTTAAAAGACGAGGAAGGCAGACAAATAACAGGAGGAATTTAGATGCTTGCGGAAAGCAAGGGCGTATTGCCAATAGTTAACTTGACAGATAATCCGGCTGTAAAAGCAGATAAATTACATAGAATACTACCCCCGGAGGCGGGGGTTAAAGGAGGATATAGAATCAGATTGTTGCATACTGATCTTGCCGGTATTATGACTGCCTTATCGGTACTTCGTGTAATTGACCAGTTTGAAATAGCCGGCATAAATGGGAAATTTAGGGTATCTCCCAGAACAGCAGATATATTAAATGCCACAGGCATTAGATTTGAGCTATGTTCCTTCCCGCCAGGAAGATAAATGCTTTTTTCTGAACAAAAATATTACTTGACAAGTTGTCAAGAAAATATGGTATCATATTGGATATGACTCAATTAACTGTAGGAGAGTTTAAGGCTAAATTTTCCGAAGTGCTTTCTAAAGTGCTACAAGGTGAAAGTGTAGGTATTACCTACGGTAAAAACAAAAAAAAGGTTGCAGCTCTTGTTCCTTATGCTACCATAAGGAAGAAAAATAGGGTTAAGTTAGGATCACTTGAAGGAAAGGCATCTTTTAAAATAAGGAGCGATTTTAAGATGACCGATGAAGAATTTTTAAAATCATGAATTTTCTTCTCGATACGCACGTATTTTTGTGGGCTACATTTGAACCTGAGAAACTTCCGAAAAAATTGAAAACCACTATACTTAACCCGGAATCCGCTACCCACATAAGCATTATTACTTTTTGGGAAATATCTCTTAAATTCAGTCTTGGGAAAATTGACTTGAAAGGCATTTTTCCTGACGAATTGCCGAAAATTGCAAACAGGGATGGTTTTGAGATACTAGATTTAAACATTGATATGGTCTCCTCATTTTATAAACTTCCTAAACTGAGTAACAAAGACCCGTTTGATCGAATGCTTGCCTGGCAAGCTATCAGTAAAGATTACACTTTGTTGACAAAAGATGCGGATTTTAAAAGTTATAACAATTACGGCTTGAAAACAGTTTGGTAAATTGGTAAAAATGATAATTTAAGTGCCTTCATTCCAGGAGGATAAATATTTTTTCTGTTCCTGGGTTAACTGATCAATTTTAATACCTAATGATTCAAGTTTTAATTTAGCAATCATTTCATCTAACTGTCTTGGAACTGTGTGAATTCCTACTTTAAGTTTGCCCTTGTTTTTAACCAAATATTCTGCTGCCAAAGCCTGGTTGGCAAAACTCATATCCATTACATCCGGTGGGTGTCCCTCTGCTGTAACTAAATTAACCAATCTTCCTTCTGCCAAAAGATAAACTTTTTTGTTTCCGGACATGTTATATTCTTCAACACCCGCTCTTAAAGTTCTTTTGGATTCGGAAGTTTTTTCAAGATAAGGAATATCAATTTCCACATTAAAATGTCCGGTATTTGCCAAAATTACCCCATCATTTAGATTTTTTATTACACTAGAGTTAACAACTTCCTTATCCCCTGTTGCTGTGACAATAATATCCGCAATTTTTGCAGCCTCTGTAAGCTGCATTACCTGATAGCCATCCATTACAGCTTCCAGTGCGCGGACAGGGTTAACTTCAGTTACCACGACATTTGCACCCATCCCTTTTGCTCTCATAGCCACACCTCTTCCGCACCAGCCGTATCCCGCCACCACAAATACTTTCCCCGCCAGTAATATATTGGTTGCACGAATAATTCCATCAATTGTTGACTGTCCGGTACCATATCTGTTGTCAAAAAGATATTTAGTCTGGCTCGCGTTTACAGCAATTACAGGGATTTTAAGAGTTTTATCTTTTTCCATGGCTTCAAGACGTAAAACTCCTGTTGTTGTTTCTTCAGATGAACCGATTACCTCTTTTAATTGATCTTTTCTTTCTGTGTGAAGAAGAGTTACTAAATCTGCCCCGTCATCCATGGTAATATGAGGGTTTGTATCTAAAACTGCATTTAGATGGTTGTAGTAAGTTTTTTTATCTTCTCCGGAGATGGCAAAAGTGGGGATTTTAAAGTTTTCAACTAATGATGCTGCAATATCATCTTTGGTAGAGAGAGGATTACAAGCACAAAGTACTACATCTGCTCCCCCAGCTTGTAAAGTTATCATCAGATTAGCTGTTTCTGATGAGACATGTAAACAGGCAGCAATTTTAATACCGGAAAAGGGTCTCTCTTTACTAAAACGTTCTTTTATTAACCTTAAAACGGGCATTTGAAGCTCTGCCCACTCTATTTTTTTCTTCCCCTCACTTGCCAAATTTTTATCTTTAATATCAGATTTCATATTTTTCCTTTCTGTCATTCTGAACAAAGTGAAGAATCTCTAGACTTGTTCTAGATTGAATCTAGAGATCCTTCGGCTAATCGCCTCAGGATGACAGGGAGAGAGATTCCCCAAAATTCTCCTTATACCTTTCCTTAAATTCCTCTAAAGTAAATGTATGTGAAGTTGTACCATATTTTTCTATGGCGTAACAAGCAGCAACTGCACCCATCTGTCCGCAAGTTTTTAAATCCAATTTTTTAATATATCCTGCCAAAAATCCTGCTCTGTATGCATCACCTGCACCGGTTGGATCTAAAACCTCTCTAGGTTTAGCAGCCCCAATCTGCCACCTTCCAGGTGGGCCCTGACTCCTGGAAGGTGAGCCAGGCAGACCAGCTGTTTGGATAATTGATCCTTTTTCTCCCAGGGTAGTGATCAAGACTTTAACATCCTCTAATAATTTTTCACTTTTCACTTTTAACTTTTTACTTAGTAATTCAACTTCATAATCATTGCCGATTAAAATAGTTGCACCAGAAACCATATTTTTTAAATCATTAACATCCAAGGCCGGCAGTTGCATTCCCGGATCCAACATGTAGGGAATATTTTGATCCTGACATTGCTTTGCAAAATTTACCATGGCCTTTGGATCATTAGGGGAGATAACTACAAGATTTGAGGTAGGGATGGATAAGGTTGAATTTTCAGTCATAGCTCCCGGATAAAAGGCAGTAATCTGATTGTCAGACAGATCGGTCATAATATAGGCAGATGAGGAAGATTCTCCCGCTATAATTTTTATTTTTGAGGTATCTACACCCGCATCTTTTAAAAACTTTTCATATTCAAAAAAATCTTCCCCCACAGCTCCTACTATAGAAACAAGACAGCCAAGCAGTGCCAAATTATAGGAAATATTTCCTGCTGTCCCTCCCTTTTGCTTGGATAACTTATTAACCAAAAAAGACAGGTTAATGGTGTGGATTTTGTCCGGCATGATATGGTCGGAAAACTTCCCCGGAAAATCCATAATATAATCAAATGCCAAAGAGCCGGTAACGGTAATCATTTTCATTGTGTCCCTACTAAGTATACTGCCTGCCATGGTTTATAGTTAGACTTAAAAGTTTCCTGGATTAAAGTTTCTCCTTCTCTTGCTACGGTTCTTGAGAAAGTGACTGCAGCTCCCCAGGCAGACCAGTCTACCTGTTTAACTGTACCTTTGGGCAAGGTGGGATCATCCTGCCGCAGTTCAGGTGGAGGAGGAGTTTGGTTGGTAACAACCGGTTTTGTTAGAGTGACAGTTCTGCCATCGGATGTACCGTATAAATCAACATACAAAGTTGTGCCTGCTGTATAAGTCTGGATTAGAATGTGGCGGGTAGTATCATTTTTAAACTGGAAATCAACCGAAGGATAAAAAACAGTCGCATCCAAGCCCGGAGGAAAACCTTGTTCATAGTAGCTAACCCTGTAAGCGTGAGCAGTTCTTCGGATAACCGGCAATCCGGCATTTAACACTGCCCTAAAAAGAGTGGTGGAATCCTGACAAACTCCACCGCCATCATCCAAAACTGTTCTTCCTCCCTTAATCACATAAGCTTGTTTAAAACCGGTGGCAGCGGAAATATCCCCCACTGCTTGATTGAAAGAAAAAATTTCCCCTGGAGGGAGTAAAATGCCGTTAATTTTTTGGGCAGTTAAATTAATATTGTAGATTCTGTTTTGAATGGAACCGGCAAAATTGGAAATACCCCTTCCCAAAAGCTCCACAATGCCTAAAGAGTTAACATCGGCAGTTTGAATTCTGGGTTTGATGACGCTAACCGGTAAGTTAATGGTTTTAGAATTACTCTCTAAAGCCCGGGTTATAAGTTCATAAGTTTTATCCTGATCCAGTTTTCTTCCTTCCTGTGAAGGCCTAAAAGCAGTTACCCTTTTGGTGGCAGGATTAAAGTCAAATAAGCCTTCCTGAACTTCCTGGTCAATTTCTGAAGCAATTTTTGCCAGATAGTGGCTGACTTTTTCTTTATCCAGAAGCGAGGTGCCTTGTTTAAGATCAAGTAAAGTCAGGAGCTGTTTGGCCTCAATGGTCCAAGCACCTTCATTATATTGAAGTTTGAGAGGATTAGTTAAGCTATCTTCCAAAGCAGCTCCGGCTTTTAAAACATGGGCAGTGGTGATTTTGGGAGGGGCTAGCTTGAGGGGAAGATAAAAAGAGTATTTGCCGGTTAAGATGAATTGACTTAAAGCGCTTTCCAGCTGTTGTTCGTCCAAAGCTAAGCCGTCTATACCTTCTTTGATTTGAATCCGGGCAGAAGGGGTTGCACTAAGCGTAGTCGAAGTACTGCCTGTTGGGGTGGGAATTTCATCAAAGGTAAGGGTGGCATCCACAGCAGGTTTATTGATAGCCTGGGCAATTGGATCTGTTTGTCTATCCAGTAAGCCGAAAGTGACTTTAGGGAAAATTTGGCTGGTGGAAAAAAGAGAGGCAAGTTGTTTTTGGAAACGGTTTGCCCGGGAACCGCTGTGGCTGTCTTTGAAAACCTGATCCAAGGAGGTGTAATCTAAGGAAGCGGAGGAAGTGGCAAGATCAACAGTAAAGGTCCCAAAAACGGAATTAAACTGCAGTTTTTGACCGGTTCTTTGGTTGAACTTTCCCTCCAGTTTTCTGATAGCCTGACCCTGGGTTAAAAAAGAAATACCGGTATCACCAACAAATGTCCGGGGGTAATATTTATCAGTAATAAAAAGGATATAAGCTAGTACTATAAGGATAAAAAGGATGAGGGAAAGGATGAAAGGAACAATATTGACCCTAAGTTTTAAAAGAGGTTTTTTTTGTTTGCTTTTGGCCACGGCAATTCTTCCTGGTTTTGATATATTACCACAGCCTACATTGCTATATGAGATAATATAGGAGTGAAACGCATAATTATTGTAGTTTTAAGCCTGGCCATTGTTTTAGGCTTTCTATTTTGGAGATTTGGTCCCAGTATTTCCCTTTTCCAGACTAAAGAGAAAGGGCCGGTTACCCTAACGTATTGGGGGCTTTGGGAAGATGAAAATTTAATAAGACCCTTAATTGCCGAGTATCAAAAGCTAAATCCCGCTGTCAGCGTTGATTATGTCAAACAATCCTCTATCAATTACCGGAAAAGGGTTCAGACTCAAGTCAGGGAAGGGGTGGGGCCGGATGTTTTTAGAATTCACAACTCCTGGCTGCCGATGTTTGTTTCCGACCTTACGCCTGCCCCACAAGATATTTTCAACATGTCTGATTACAGAACCCTGTTTTATCCGGTGGCTGCCGAGAGCTTAATTGCAAGTAATCAAATTCTGGCTGCTCCCATGGAAATAGATGGGCTGGCCCTGTATATAAATGAAGAAATTTTAAACGGAGTAGGTGGAAACGTGCCTAAAAACTGGCAGGAGTTTATTGACAGCGCCACCAAAATGACAGTGAAAGACGCCTCAGGCATTAAGACTGCCGGGGCAGCTTTGGGGGCTGCGGGCAATGTAGATCACTGGAGTGATATTTTGGGGTTGTTACTTTTGCAACAACCGGGAGTGGATCTTAATAATGTGGCCACAGAAAAGACAGCCGAGGTACTAAGTTTTTACACCGGTTTTGTGACAGATCCCAGAAGAAAAACCTGGGATGTGAACTTGCCAAAATCCACAGATATGTTTGCCTCGGGCAGATTAGGTTTTTACTTTGCCCCTTCCTGGAGGGCTCATGAACTGCGGATTATTAATCCTAATTTAAAATTTAAAGTCGCTCCGGTGCCACAACTGTCTGCAAAATCCGCGGCTTTTGCTTCATTTTGGGCCGAGGCGGTCTCAAAAAATTCTAAAAATCCGGCTGAAGCCTGGAGATTTGTCAAATTTTTAACTTCGGAACAGGCTCAAAGGCTGGCTTACCAGCAAGCTTCCCAAATCAGGTTGTTTGGAGAACCTTACTCACTGGCGTCTTTGGCGCCGGAGCTTACCGGCGATCCGGCAGTGGGAGCGTTTGTCGCTCAAGGCCCCATTTATAAATATTGGTATCTTTCTTCCAATACCTTTGATAGTGGAATTAATGACGAGATGATCAAATACTGGGAAGACGGGATCAATGCCACTTTGGGGGGAACTGATCCTCAAGTTGCGCTGCAGACAGTTGATCAGGGAGTCAAACAAGTACTGGATAAATATACAAAACCCCAGCCTGCTCCAACTGGAAGGTAGCCATGAGTATTTTTAAAATTGTCACTTATGTGCCTGTTGCCCAGGCTGGTAAAGTAAGAACTGTCATGGGGGATGCGGGAGCCGGAGTTTTGGGAAACTATCATCATGCCAGCTTTTCTACAAGAGGTATAGGCAGGTTTACTCCCTCCCTGGGGGCACATCCGGCTATTGGGAAAATCGGAAAAATGTCTGAGGTAGAGGAGGAAAAAATTGAAGTAATTTGCCAAAAAGAACAAGTTAAAAAGGTAGTAGCAGTAATTAGAAAAGTTCACCCATATGAAGAACCACCCATAGAAATCTGGCCGTTGCTCGGAGAGGATAATATAACTAGGTAATGTCAGAGCAGGAGCCTTTAGTAGATCTATCACGTTTTCTTGTCTACCCAGATCTTTTACAGAAAGAAGCAACGAGGTTGCAAAGATTCATAGCCTGGAAAACAATGACAAATAGGGGTGTTGGAGGATTCACTCAATATGGGGCATTTTTTGTCGGAATGTGGGTTTATGGATTAGTTGAACCTGAAAGGGCGGGACTTATTAGGTCTGCTTATTTTTGGTTAAGACATATAGATGATGTTGCTGATGGGGATAAAGTTTTACCAGCAGGATACAAGAGCAAGCACAACTTCTTACAGCGTAAAATTGCTTTGACGGAACAAGTGTTTTCAGGCGGAGGTATAGACGTATTTGGAGATAGAGAAGATATTTTGCTAGTAGATTATTATTCTTTGGCAAAAAGATTAAAGATTGATCTTAGGGATGAGTCTTTGGCTATTTTAGATACCATTGTTTTGGATGAGGAGAGAGCAAGGAGTAGAAGAAGCTTGACTAAAGAAGAGCTTAACTCCTATTTTGATAGGCTGGATTTTGCCTGTGTTGGAGGGGGATTGAAAGTAGCTGGGGAAACTTGTGATAGTTATGATTTATTTTCTTTGAGCTGGGCTGTTAGGACAATGTTTAATTTGAGAGATTTTCCAAAGGATTTTGCTCAAGGAATAATTAATATTTCGCGGGAAGATATCGCAGATTATGGTATAGATTTAGGACAACTAAAAGGAAGAGATAGTGTTGAAAGGTTATGTGCTTATGATCCAATGAGAAAGTGGTATGAAGACCAAGTAGAGACAGGACTGGACTTTTTAGCAGATGCCAGAAAAGGGATTAGCGAGATGAAGTTGCATTGGGTAACTTGTTGTGCTCTAGACTTCAGTTTTGTCGGGCCGACTAATAGAGTCTTAGGAAAATATGCAAATATGTTAGCTGCCTTAAGGCAAAATCGGGGGTAGGTTAATTAGCTGAACCTCTGGTTCTAAAGTAATTCCAAATTTTTGCTTTACATTCAGCAAATAAATGTGTATAATAGTGTGTATATGAATATGGTCCGTGCTAATATTACTTTCCCCAAAGATTTGCTTTTGAGAGTGGATAAACTAGTGGGTGAGGGCAAGCGCAGCGCTTTTTTGGCAGAATCCGTCCGTGATTATTTAGCAAGGTTGAATTTAGCTAAAATAGCCAAGGAATCAAAGGGAATTCTTGATCCTAAGGATTATCCACAATTCTCTACTTCCAAAAAAGTAACTTCCTATATAAGAAACCTTAGAAAGAAAAACGATATAAGATTTAAAAAGTGACAACTTATCTTCTTGATTCGGATATTATTATCGATTATTTAGCAAAAAGAGAAAGAATTACCACTTTAATTGATAAAATTATTCAGTTTGATCTTCCCGCAGTATCTGTTTTAACTGAAATTGAAGTAAAAATTGGGTTAAAAGACGCTCAGATACCCAAAGTAAATAGATTTTTTAATTCTCTGAGAATTATAACTACGGATACTGAAATTGCCCGTCTTGCTATAGAATTTATCCGATTTTGGGCTAAAAAAGGCAAGACACTACACTTAGTTGATGCTTGCATTGCCGCCACTGCAATTAAAACTAATTTAGTTCTAGTCACTAATAACAAAAAAGATTATCCCATGAAAGAGTTAAAATTATTCCAGTATGAATAAATATCACGGTGATAGGTTAATTAGTTGCACTTCGGGTTCCAGAGTTATTCCATATTTTTCTTTAACCTTCTTCGCATATTTATTGGCTAAAGTGTAAAAATCTGCTGCCTTTCCTCCGCCTTTATTTACAAACAAGTTAGCATGGTAATCTGCTATTTCTATACTGCCCAGTTTATCCCCCTTAGCCCCCACCTCCTCCAGTAAACTGCCTGCAGGAACCTTGCCATAGACAATTATTTCTTTAGGAATATTTGCTAAAATTTCTTTTGGTAATTTTTCTGCCACTAAATTTTTAAAAAATGATCCAGGGCATTTTATGCCGGGAGGGTATTTAACTACTCTTTTTTTTAAAACTTCATCCGCTTCTTTTCTCAAATTTTTTGCTGAAGCCACTTCTAATTTAAAAATAACTTCCAAAATAGTAAAACCGTTTCTTTTGAAAATACTGTCCCGGTACTCAAATTCACATTCATCTTTTTGTAAAGAAATAATTTCTTCCCCATTAAAACAAATAACTTCCCGAAGATAATCGGAAATGGTCTGGCCATATGCTCCGGCATTACCAAAAACAGCTCCTCCCACAGTTCCCGGAATGCCGGTTAATGTTTGCAAGCCAGCCAAACCCTGAGCGATAGAATAATCTGCCAGATGTTGTAAAGAAGTGCCGCTTTTGACTTTTAAAAACCGGACTATTTTAGTAATGCCTTCTATTTCATTTTTGATGACTAATTTATTCACCCCTTCATCTGCCACCAGTAAATTTGATCCCCCGCCAATGACTAAATAAGGGATATTATTTTGCTTTGCATATTGGATGGTTTCTATTAATTCCTCATGGGTAGTAACCGTGGTAAATAATCTGGCAGGACCGCCGATTTGTAAGGTGGTAATGTTTTTTAGGGGGAAGCTGCTTTCAAACTTGATCATTATTGTTGAATTTTAACAGATAATGGTAAACTTGTCCTGAGCGAGCGGAGCGAGTCGAAGGATGGAAAAAGCGATACTTAAAACATTAATTTATGCCGATTTTTTTGACTATCCCCTAAAGGGGTATGAAATTCATAAGTGGTTGATAGGTAAAAAACTGACTTTACGGCAGGTGGAAAAAGCGCTGGAAGCATTAAGGGTTAAGGGTAAAGCGGAAAGGGTAAAGGGTTACTGGGTTTTACCCAAGAGAAAAGGACTGGTTAATAAAAGGAAAAGAAGAGAAAAACAATCACAGATTTATTTAAGAAAAGCCAAATTGCTGGTTTCGATTTTAAAAATTGTTCCTTGGATTAAACTGGTTGGTATATCAGGCGGTTTGGCCATGGAAAATGCTAATCAAGCTGATGATATTGATCTTTTTATTATTACTAAAAGAAACAGACTTTGGTTATCAAGAATTTTGGCAATTATGATTTTGGACCTTTTGGGAGTGAGGAGAAAAGCCGGGATGAAAAAAGAGGAAACTTATGGAAAATTGTGTCTTAATATTTTGCTGGAGGAAGATAAGCTAAAACAAATTAGAAAAGATCTATTTGTAGCCCATGAGGTTTTACAAATGAAAGTCCTTTGGCAAAGGGAGGGAGTTTATTCCAAATATCTTCTGGACAATGAGTGGGTATTTAAATTTCTGCCTAGCTGGATAACATCAGAAAGATTAATGATTAGTGATTTAAGATTAAAGATTAAAAATCAGCAATCATCAATCGTAAATCATAAATCACTTTTAAGTATAAGCGAGAGCTTAGCTAAAAAATTTCAACTAATGGTAATGGGCACTCCAAAAGGTATGGAACGGATAGAAGATGGGGCGTTGTATTTTCATCCCTTGGATTATCGATTAAAGGTTTTAGAGGAATATAATAGAAGGTTAAAAAGAACCAAACTCTAGCGGACTCTTGACAAGAGTGCCAGAAATGGTGTATATATTCTGTCCAGATACCCTGCCCTCTGTAAATTTCATAAGTCTATGCCAAAAGTCAAAAAGAATACTACAACTTCAAAACTGTCCATTAGACCCCTGATGGGTTATGTTTTAGTTGAACCTTCCGAGGCAGAAACAAAAACAGCTGCCGGGATATATTTGCCTGAAGGCGCCCAGGAAAAACCGGCCCAGGGAAAAGTTATAGCTTGCGGGGATGAGATGGTGATGGAAAATGGTAAAGTGGTAAAATGCCCTGTTGATGAAGGAGACAGAGTAGTTTATAAAAAATGGGGCGGGGATGAGATTAAGGTTGGAGGGAAAGAATTAAAATTAGTCAAATTTGATGACCTAATGGCAATTTTAGAGTAGAGTCAAGAATCTAGATACTAGAGTCTAGGAAAAAATTATTCCACTTGACTCTGGACTCTAGCGGCTAGTCACTAATAAGAAAGGATAAAAATATGGCGAAGATTTTGAAATTTTCATCAGATGCAAGGGAGAAGTTACTTAAGGGTGTAAATACCTTAACTGAGGCTGTGGCTACAACTTTGGGACCTAAGGGTAGGAATGTGGCTATTGATAAAAAGTGGGGAGCACCTAACGTAGTCCACGACGGAGTAACTGTGGCCAAAGAAATAGATGTGGAAGACCCCTTTGAAAACATGGGAGCACAACTTTTAAAAGAAGCAGCCTCCAAAACTAATGATGTGGCCGGAGACGGCACCACTACTGCCACTATTTTAGCCAAAGCCATTGT
>CAZKAW010000015.1:5756-19007 GCA_964551255.1 uncultured Gammaproteobacteria bacterium | reverse complement strand
TCCTTACATGAGGCAATGAATCAATTTGGGGAACATTTTAGATGAGTCATATCGTCAGGTATCATAAACTTCTAAATAAGAGTATAATGATGCTTATCACTATACGAATACACGATATCAGTCCTAAAAATTCTAAAGTCAGGTACTCTGTTTGGTGCGATTCTGAAGAAAAAGACCCTAAATTCATGGAGACAGATTTAACAAAGAATGAAGCTTTGGAGGTTGCCCAAAAACACGACAGCCTACATACAAATCATCTATTGAGGATTGAAGAAGTCTGACTACCTCCCCACACTTTTCTCCCCGATTTGTTGTATCATTAATTTAGATATCTGCCTAAATGAAACTGTCTCTTAAAATAGCCATCATTATATCTTTAGGGCTATCTTTAGCTGTTGTTGTTACCGGTTTCCTTTTTCCAAAATACCTCTTGATAGTTTTACTGGTTGTCTCTGTTTCTTATCTGATTTGGTTTCTAATTTATAGACTTATCTTAAAACCCATTATTTATCTTAACTTTGTAGCTAAAACCATTGCCAGTGGTAATTTGTCCCAAAGAGTTTCCGTTAAAGCCTTAGATGAGGTGGGAGAACTGGGAGAAAATTTTAACAAAATCATTAATAACCTCACCTCCGGCATGCAAGACCTGGCCTTTTCTTTAAGGGATGAAAAAAAGAATAAGCAGAAAATTGAGGAAAATTACCTGAAAATTGAACGGGAAAAAGCCAAAAATGAAACTTTACTTGCCAGTATCGGTGATGCGGTAATTGCAGTTGATGAGTCCAGAAATATCATGCTGATAAACAATGCCGCAATTGAGATGACCGGCATAAATCCTTCCGCTGCCCTGAGTCAACCCTACTCCTCCGTTTTAAAGCTATTAAATGAGACAGATAAAACTCCGGCTGATGATTTTATCGGCAAAACCCTGGCCGGCCGTAAAATAACAAATTACACCAGAATAATACTGGAAAGAGCAAACGGAGAAACAGTGCCTATTTTGCAAACAGCCTCCCCTATTTTTGATAAACAAAATAGGGTTACCGGAGCGGTGGTGGTTTTAAAAGATATTACCCGTGAGAGGGAACTGGAGAAATTAAAGGATGAATTTGTTTCGTTGGCCTCACACGAACTTAGAACACCCATGACAGCTATCAAGGGTTTAATCTCCATGATTTTTGAAGGTGATTATGGGGTAATTAATGAATCTTTAAAAGATCCGTTAAGTGATGTGGCTGCTTCTACAGACAGGTTGATCGTACTGGTAAATGATATTTTGGATGTTTCCAGGATTGAATCAGGCAGAACCAAATTTAAAATAACGGAATTTTTTGTGGCTGATTTAGCCTCTGAAGTAGCAAATTCCCTTACTCCCCTGGCCACACAAAAAAATATTCAACTGGAAGTAGTAAATACCCCCCTGGATAAAGTTAGTGCAGATAGTGATAAAGTCAAGCAAATTTTAATTAACTTGATGAATAATGCTTTAAAGTTTACTGACCGGGGAGCGGTAACAGTATCATTTAAGGGTATGGATAATTTTGCCTATATTTCTATAACGGATACCGGTATCGGTATCTCTTCTGAAAACGCCCAAAAGCTTTTTGGAAAATTTATTCAGGTCAGCAATTCCCAACTGGGCAGACCGCCCGGGTCAGGTTTGGGATTGTATTTATCCAGAGAATACAGCCGGAAAATGGGAGGAGAACTCTGGGTGGAAAGATCGGAAGCTGGAAAAGGTACTACCTTTACTTTTACCCTGCCTTTTGCAGGAACGGATACGGCAAAACAGATTGCCGAGAAATTAAATGCACAAGTGTGATTAGAATTGTGATATAATTTTTTATATGTCTAAAATACTGATTATTGAGGATGAACCAATACTTTTGAAGATGTACAAAGACAAGTTTGAAAGTAACAACTATAAAATTATTACGGCAACAGACGGAGAGCAGGGTTTTGATATGGCTGTTAAAAATCATCCGGACCTGATTATGCTTGATTTAAGGATTCCCAAAATTAATGGTCTGGAGGTTTTAAAACTTCTAAAGGATCACCCTCAAACCCGTGATATTCCGGTGGCAATTTTAACAGTCCTTATGAAAGAAGTACTTTTAAAAGATGAGCCTGATTTAATGTCAAAAGTGGTGGCTTTTTGGAGAAAAGATGAAACTACCCCGCAGGAAGTATTTCAGGAAGTAGATAAAATTTTATCAAAAAATGGCTAAAGTATTAATTGTTGAGGACGATCCTTTTTTGTTAAAAATGTATAGTAAAAAACTTCAAGTGGCAGGATTCGAGGTGGATACTGCCTCGGACGGAGAAACAGGTCTGGCTAAAATAAAATCATTTTTGCCAAATCTGGTACTGATGGATATTATGCTGCCGAAATTAAACGGTTTGGAAGCACTTCAAAGATCCAAGGCAGATCCAGCCACTGCCAGTATCCCCATACTGATTTTAACCAATCTTTCCGCCTCCACAGATGCGGAGGAGGCTGTAAAGAAAGGAGCTGCCGGGTATATGGTCAAATCAAATTATTCACCCTCACAGGTAATTGACAAGGTTAAACAAATCCTCGGCACAACTTGAAATTTTTTATGCTACACTTAAAGTATGGTCTCTGATAAAGATTTATATAACCTCCTGCTAGAAAGCCAAATCATTGCCGAGGAAAACCTCAAAAAAGTTTCCAAGCAGGCTGAGGATGAGAAAAAATCTCTTTATGACATCTTATTGCAAAATGACCTCATTTCAGATGAAAATTTAGGGAAGCTTATATCTGATCACCTTAAACTGCCTTTTATACTGCTTTCCAAAGTGGCTATACCAAAGGATTTACTTACTACCATCCCCCAGAGTGTAGCCCAAAAACAGCAAACTATTGTTTTTGGGAAAAGCGATAGCAAGTTGAAAATTGCAACCTCAAATCCTGAAAATAGCGAATTTGAGAAAGCTTTAAGCAAAAAAACCGGGCTAAATTTAGATGTTTACTATGCCACCCCAAGGGATATTGAAGAAGCCCTGGCTCTTTATAAAAAGGAAATTAAAAGCACTTTTGATCAACTTCTCAAGGGGGAAAAGGGTAATGATTTATCAAAACTGGCAGAGGCACCTATCACTGAAATGGTGGATACTGTCATTGAATATGCTTATGAAAATAAAGCCTCGGATATTCACATCGAACCGGAAGAGGAGGAGTCTTTAGTCAGATTCCGAATAGACGGTATTTTGCATGATGAGTTAAAGCTTCCCCGAAATTTGCATGATCAAATCATTACCAGAATTAAAGTACTGGCCAGGCTTCGGACAGATGAGCATTTTTCAGCTCAGGACGGCAAAATGCAGGTTAAACTGGAAGCTGAGGATTTGGATATCCGGGTTTCAATTGTGCCTATAGTTAACGGTGAAAAAGCGGTTTTAAGGTTACTTTCATCCCGCTCCCGCCAGTTTGGCCTATCTGATTTGGGCATGCAGCCCGAGGATTTAAAAAAAGTTGAAAAAGCTTTCAACAAACCATACGGGATGATTTTATCAACCGGTCCTACAGGCTCAGGAAAAACTACCACCATCTACGCCATTTTAAAAATTTTAAATTCCCGGGAAAAAAATATTGCCAGCATTGAAGATCCGGTGGAATATGATATTGAGGGAATAAACCAAATTCAAGTCAATCCCAAAACCAATTTAACTTTTGCCGAAGGGCTAAGGGCAATTTTGCGCCAGGATCCGGATATTATTTATGTGGGGGAAATCCGCGATGATGAAACAGCTGATATTGCCGTAAATTCTGCTTTAACCGGGCATCTGGTTTTATCCACCCTGCACACCAATGATGCCACCACCAGTTTGCCAAGATTAATTGATATGGGAATTGAACCGTTTTTAGTCTCTTCCACTGTTAACGTAATTGTAGCCCAGAGGCTGGTCCGCAAAATTTGTGAAAAGTGTAAAACCTCCAAGGTAGTGCCTACTGAGGAATTAGCTAAGTATGTCAGCAAGCAGGCCCTGGAAAAAAATCTGTCTACTCAAAAAGAAATCAGAGTCTTTTACGGTCAGGGGTGCCCGGTGTGCCGCCATACTGGCTTTTTTGGGAGGATCGGCATATTTGAGGTTTTGGAAGTATCAGACAGTATCCGGAATTTAATCAATAACAAAGCAGATTCTGACTCACTTGCTAAAAAAGCCACGGAAGAAGGCATGACTACCATGCTGGATGACGGGCTAAGAAAAGTTCAGCTCGGTTTAACTACTATAGAAGAAATACTGAGGGCCACCAAGGAGCAAATAACCTAAAATTATGAATCTGCCCATTTTTAACACTGTCAGTTTACTGGAAGTGGCCCTGTTTACCAAACACCTGTCAGTTATGCTAAAAAGCGGAGTGCCACTTTCCGAAGCCTTAGGTATTTTAAAACAACAAACTACCAATTTATATTTCCGCTCGGTTTTGGATAAAGTGCTGGCGGATGTAGCCAACGGTCAAACTTTGGAAAAAGCCTTAAGTAAGTTTCCTAAAGTTTTTGACCCTTTTTACCTTAGTATTACGGGTATCGGAGAGCAGTCGGGGAAACTGGAGGAAAATTTGGCATATTTGGCCCAGCAGCTTAGAAAAAACTATGAATTCCAAAAAAAGGTTCAGGGGGCTTTGCTTTACCCCGGCTTAATAGTGGGCACAACATTAATAGTAGGAGGAGGGTTGGCAACTTTTGTGCTGCCTCAACTGGTAGACCTTTTTAAATCACTGGAAGTTAAGTTACCCCTGTCTACCCAGATTCTGCTGTTTTTGGCTCAAATTATGAAAAGCTACGGGCTGATTATTACCCCGGCTGTTTTTCTTGCTGTTTTAGGCATAATTTTTTTGCTGCAAACTCCTTTTGTCAAACCGTGGTGGCACCGTACTCTTCTTAGGATGCCTATTTTTGGCAAGTTTTTTTTGGATATCGAGCTTTCTTCTTTTTGCCGAAATTTAGGGATTATGTTAAAAGGAGGAATCCCCATTGATAAGGCTTTGGATTCGCTGCACCGGGCTACTTCTAACTTAGTTTTTAAGGATTTTTCAGGAAGGCTGCAAAAAGAGGTAGATAAGGGCAAAAAGTTATCGGAAGAGATGTCTTTGCCACGCTTTAATTTTGTACCGGCACTGATACCAAAAATGGTGGAGGTGGGAGAAAACTCAGGCAAACTGGCAGATACTTTTATCTACCTGAGTGAATTTTTTGAAGAAGAAGTTGACAACAGCGCCAAAAACCTCTCCACTATACTGGAACCGGTACTTTTGCTCATCATCGGACTTGGGGTGGGATTCGTGGCCATTGCCATCATCTCCCCCATCTATCAGCTGACCCAAGGCATTCACAAATGAAAGAAAATGGGTTTACTTTCATCGAAATCATTATTGTAATTGCCATTATGGGAGCCCTGGGTACCCTGTCTTCTATTTTTTACTCCAGATTTATTTCCCAAAACGCGGTCTTTAATACTTCCGATCAGCTGGTTCAATCACTGCGCAAAGCTCAAATTTATGCCATGGTGGGAAGAAAAAGCAACTCTTTGGGTTGGGGGGTCAAGTGGGATTCGGTAGCTCACCGGATTATCCTTTTTCAGGGCAATACTTTTACCGGAAGAAACAGCGCCCTGGATGAAACTTTTACCGTCAATAGCAATATTTCCATTTCCGGTTTGACTGAGGTAGATTACACAAGAGTCACCGGTTTGCCCTCCCCCACTAGTGCTACCATCACTATCTCTTCTGCCTCGGGAAATAACTCCGAAACCGTCACTTTAAATTCCCAGGGGGTAGCAAGCAGATGAAACCGGGCCAAACCGGCATGTCGGTGGTAGAGGTTATTTTGGCAGCCGCTCTTTTTATACTTTTTGCCACAGCTGCGGCAATAGGGGTAATTGGCGGCTTAAATGCCAACCGCCAGTCAGGGGAATATGCGGTAGCCACCCAATATGCAGCTGAGGGAATTGAAGCAGTCCGCTCCATAAAAAATCAAAGTTTTACCAATCTGGTAAATAGTGCCGGGACAGGAATCATAAGAAATGCCGGCAATCTTTGGGAGTTTTCAGGAACCAATAATACTTTTGATAGTAGCAGATATACCAGGGTAATGAAAGTTGAGTCAGTCAGCAGAGACGCTGCCCCCCCTTTGGGAAATATTGTTTCCCCGGGCGGAACATTGGACGGTGACACCAAGAAAATTACTTCCACAGTTTCCTGGAACTATAACAGCGTTTTGGCTGATTCTGTCATCTTAACTACTTATTTAAGTGACTGGATAGAGCCTCTTAGCACCACGGGCGACGGGATACTGGTTTACGGCAGATCCTCAAATTTAATACCAAGAGCAAATTTTTATACTAACTCCGATAACACTTTTTCGGCAAATAGCGATACCGTATCAGGCGATGCCGGAAGAAATTTCGTTATTAAAACCTCACCTACCAAGCTGGAAGCAGTTGCAGCCTATGTTGATTCAAGCACTCTGAGAGTGATGTGTTTTGACGGAACAACCTGGACAAATGAATGGAACGCTCCTGTGGGTGGGACAGGTACCACCAGAAGGTTTGATTTAACCTATGAACACCAATCAGGTGATGTGATGGTGCTCTATTCTACCAATTCAGGTACAAACGAACTTGATTTCAGAACCAAGGATGGCAGTTTGGGCTGCGGGGATTCTAATTGGGTTGACCAAACAGCCTTTGACTCACCGGGAACTACCGGGGTAGTGACATGGGTGAAATTGACAGCAGACAGTCGATCAGGTTCAAATATTTTAGCTGCTGCCTGGGCTGATATGAATCGGGATTTGCAATCCGCAATATGGGATGGTACGACCTGGACTCAAAGATCATCTGCATTAGAAACTACTCTTGAATGTCGCGGAAACTGTACTTCTGCTCCAACTATTCCAAATGGGGACAGTTTTGATATAGATTTTGAGTCTGTCTCCGGCCAGATTATGGTGGTGTGGGGATCAGGCGGATCAGGAACCTCAAATGGGGCCTGGTATGCCAGGTGTGATGGTGGCGCGCCTCCTGCTTGCAATTGGAGCGCCAAAACGGCTATTTCAGGCTTGGTTAACGACGCCACTTCACTTGACATTTCAGCCAACCCCGCCAGCGATGAAATTATTTTTGGGTCAATCGGGGACGGCGGATCAGACTTTCAGGCTGCCTATTGGTCAGGTACCGGCTGGAGTGGATCAAATGACCTTGATGCTACTGCTTTAACCCCTTTTGCAGGATCAAGTCTTGTTGCCACAGGATGGTTAATTAACGGTTCAACTACCCGGGCAGCTGTAATATTTGCAAATGCCGGCACCACTCGCCAGCAGCACATTCATGGTTTTGTCTGGAATGGCAGTTCCTTTATACGTCAGGGAACTGACAGTGACACTACTCCTTGGTTCATACCGTCTCCCTTATTTGGATCTCCACGCTGGTATGATATACAGATAGATCCTAAGAATAAAGATAAATTAATGTTTTTAGTGTCAAATTCCGTGAATAATTTATTTGCCAAGAGACTGGAGATGAGTGCCACAGGCACTTTTACGTGGTCAAATCCTACTTATGCAGATGGAACGGCACTTGAAACCAGTCTGGTGCAAGGTACAACCAGTCCGTTTTATTTTGGATATTGGAGAAATCCATGAGAACTGAAAGTGGTTTTACGTTAATTGAGCTAATACTTTATCTGGCCATAGTAGCCATAATTTTAACCTCAATTATCCCCTTTGCCTGGAGTGTGATTGGCAGTGGAGTAAAAAGCAGAACGCAGGAAGAAGTTTTTTCCAATGCCCGCTACATTTCCGAAAGAATTAAATATGAAATCAGAAATTCTTATGATATTAACAGTGTCACCGGCACTCAAATAGTTCTTTGTCAAAACCCGGGTTCTTGTGCAACCAATCCCACCACTATCACCTTTTCATCACCCAGTATTATCATCCAAAATAAAGGAGGGGCTGCCGTTAATTTAAACTCAGCCGATGTAGCTATCAACGCTCCATCAGGTACATTTTTTGTAGACTACTCGGGTGGTTCTACCAAAAATATCCTTTATCAATTTACGGCCGCCTCCAACTTAAACTCCAACCGGTCGGAATATACCCAAACAGTTTCTTTTGAGGGAGCCGCGGAAGTAAGGAGTAACTAAAATGAAAAAGGGATTTATCGCAATTTCCACAGTCTTGGTACTGATGGTGGTAATTTTGGCTGTCATCACAACAGTGGTACTGCTTTCAGTAGGAGAGGCCCAAACTTCTTTGAGTCTGCTTAAAGGTGAAGATAATCTGCAGCTTGTAGAAGGGTGTGCCGAGGACTATATGCTCAAAATCAGGTCCGACCCCTCATTTACAGCAACTGACATCACCAGACCGGAAGGTACTTGTCATGTTGTGATAAATTCTGCTAATCCTAACTGGGATATTACCGTTACTGCAGACAATAATCCTCCCGGTACTTCCAACAGAAAAATACAAGTTAAATTTGTCAGAAACTCCACCGGTATCACCTTAACCAGCTGGTTGGAAATTTGAGGTATTGACAAGATATTTTTTTTAACTTATCCTAAATTTAGAGCTAGAAAATGAAAAACACTGCCCAACGAGGTTTTACTCTCATAGAAATCCTGGTTGCCTTAACTTTGGTTGCCATTTTAGCTGTATCTGTTTATGTAGCTCTAAATCCCGCTCAAAGACTCAAAGACGCCAAAGATACCCGGCGGGCAGCGGATGTGGATACCATCCTTACCGCCATTCACCAGTCAATAGTGGACAACAAAGGTACCATGCCCAGCAATATGCCTGCACAGGGGGCTTCCAAACAATTGGGGACCGGTACTGCCACAGACTGCCCGGCCACCGTCGGAGCTTACTGTTCTTCTTTGACCACAGCCTGCGCTGACCTTTTAACGGGCGGGCAAAACCTGGCCAAATATTTGGCCTCAATGCCTTCTGACCCGGGAACTTCAGATACGCCGCCTCTCTCTACCGGCTATGCAGTATCCAGGGACACCAATGACATCATAACTGTAAAAGCCTGCTACACGGACGGCAGTCCGGTTATTTCAGCTTCCAGATAAAAACTTCTTGTTTCTCAAGCTTTCTTTGTATACAATTAGAGTACTGCCATGTTTGGAGTAAAAAGACCTAAAGTTGTTTTATATCTTAAAAATAAATCCCTTCAGATTTACCAAAAGGACTCTTCCAACCCCCTGGAGCTAACTTTCTCTGATGAGGGAGTAAAAAATCTGGAAGTATTAAATTTACCCAGGTTTGAAGCCAGCTTAAATGATTTTATTACTCAAAATAAACTTAAAGGAAATAATGCTGTTTTGGTTCTTTCTCAAGAAAGTTTCTATCAAAAAAGCTTTCTCAGTTCGGATTCCGAAAGTAATGACTTTGAAACTCAAAAGTTTTTGGATGGAGTTCCCTTTGAAGGACCAAAGATTGCCAAAAAAATTATTCCGAATGAGGGAAAAATCTTTGTTTTTGCCGCCAATAAGGATTTGTTTTACGCAATAATTTCTGTTTTTGAAAGGAAAGGATGGAAGATTTGGGGGGTTTATCCGGTAACTGCTTTTTTGGATGTTGGCAAGGAAAGCCAACTCTCCTCAGGGGAAGTAGAGCAAATTTTGTCCAGTAGAAATGCTTTAAATCAGGTTAATTTTTTGGAAAACCTAAATCCATCTCCGTCTGAAAATAAAAAGGGGTGGCTTCTGAGCGGGCTTTTGATTTCCTTTTCTATTTTAGCAATTTCAGCAATAGCCTACTGGTTTTTATTAAGGCCCCAACCCAAAAAAGAGGAAGTAAGTAGTATTAAACCCGAGTCCTTAAAACAAACCGAAGCTTCAGGCAGTGCAGTAAACGAAGCGACTGATTCAGCTTCAGAAGAGAGTACCTCTTCTGCCAAAATTAAGGTTTTAAATGGTTCCGGTATTGCAGGACAGGCTGCTAAGGTTAAAGAAATACTCGGCGGGCTTGGTTATAAAGATGTTGAGACAGGTAATACAGAAACATCCGATAATACTCAAACTATAGCCGCTTTTAGCTCTAAAACTTCCGATAAGGTTAGACAGGAGATAATAACAGAGTTGAAGAAATTATTTTCAGATGTCGACCAGCAGGAATCCGAAGATGCCGAATTTGATATTATTATCACAACCGGTAAACCAAAGGAGGAATAAATGCCAGAGCTAAAACAAGTTTCACCAAAACAACAACCCCCTGCTGAAAATCCTCCGCCGGCCCCGCCTGTTCCAAAGGAGCAAATGGAATATTTAAATATTGAAGAAGCCTCTCCTTCCCGTTTCAATATCTGGATGTATGTTTTTATTGCGGGAGCGGTCTTTACCCTGGGTATTTTAGGATTTTTCGCTTACAAATTCAGGCAAAATATTGCCAGCCGCACAGCTTCCCCCACTCCCCAAGCCAATGCTTCCTCTGCCCCTTCACCCACACCTGTTCCTGAGATCAAAAAGGAGGATCTGAAGGTGCAGGTTTTAAATGGATCCGGTATTGCAGGACAGGCTGCTAAGGTTAAAGAGGCTTTGGCCGGGCTGGGATTATCTCAAATTGAGATAGGTAATGCTGAGGGAGCACTTGCCAAGGAAACAGTGGTTGTTTTTTCCAAACAAGCTTCAGACAGCTTAAGGAAAGCTGTAATTACTAAGCTGGAGGGAATTTTTGAAGCTGTTTCAACTTCCGATAACGGAGACTTAGGCACTGATATCCTGATTACCACCGGAAAACCCAAATCCGACTGAGTTTAACTCTTCATTAGCCTCCTCACCTTTTTTTCTTACCGGCAGTTAATCTCCCGGGGGATTTGGTCCCGGTAAGTGCTTTATCTCCCAGTTCCTTTAATTCCATAGCCTTTTTACTAATCTCTTTTAGGATTTTATCTCCCTGTTTTTGCAAATCCTTAAGTATTTTTTCCGCTTTTTTTCTGTTTTTCTCATCTGATAGGGCTATGGCGGCTGCGGCTGCTGCAGCTCCAATCACTGCTCCCGCTACTCCTGAAGCCAATGAGCCTCCTTTACTTTCTTGAGCCATATTATCACCTCCCTTTTTTTAAAATTTTGCTTGCCAAAGCTATTAATATAGCAGGGATAGCTGCCAGTACCCTAAGTTGAACTTTATCCTTGATACCCCGGGTAGTTTCTTCCAGATTATCTATTAAGCCAATAACGGACCTCAATGCCTTCACCAAAAAAAAGGTAATAAACAATATACATCCCAACATTATCAGGATGGCTACGAAAAGCACTGTGCTTAACAAATCATAAGGATTCATTATAATCTCTTAAAGAATTATACACTAATATAACCAGAAATGGGCCAATTTGCATTCTGCTTACGGATTTCATACAATAAATTAGCTAAACATATGGAATATTTATCAATTGTGCCTGCCACAGCCTTAGGTTATTTTACCTTTAGAGCTACCACCCACCCTACCTCCACAATCAGAAGGAGGCTTCCCAATATTAAAAAGGGCAGGGTTCAGGTTTTTCCCGTCATCAGAATTTACATGTTTGGCAGAGTTTTTCATTTTCATCACTGGTTTAGCTTCTCTGTACTTTTAATCCTGTCAATTTTTATCAGTTTGGGAATTTTAGATTATATGATTACCAAAGGAATGCTGCTGGGTGGAATCATTCAAGGCTTGAGTTTACCCAAAGAGCACAGAAAAATTGTTTATAAGGATTTCTCCCTTGAAAGATTAACCAAAGTAAAATAAAATCTTCTGGTGCTACTGGTTTTAACTGGCAAAACAGCTTCCGGAAAAGATACCATCATGAGACATATCATGGTTAAATATCCCCGGATGTCCAAAGTTATTACTACCACTTCCCGTCCTCCCAGGCCGGGAGAGAAAAACGGAGTAGATTATAATTTTTTAAGCAGGGAAGAGTTTCAGCAAAAAATTAACTCCGGTGATTTTTTAGAATATGTGGAATATGGAGGTAATTTTTATGGGACTGAAAAATCACAAATTAACCAGGCTCTTGATTTGATTTGGAAAATAGATCCGTCAATGGCCGGCAAAGTAAAAAATTTATTTAAAAACAGCATAGTAATATATATAAATTGTGACGGGGAAGTTGTCCTAAAGAGACTGCGAGATCGCCTTCTGTCTGAAGAAGAGATACAAAAAAGAATTCAGGATGATCAAAAATTCTGGCAGCAATATGGGCAAAATTATGACTTTGTGATAGAAAATACACCGGGAAAATTGGAGAAAGCTGTGGATAAAATAAGTAAAATAATCGCGGAGAGAATATGAATTTCCCTGCCCTGATTGTATTTATTTTTATTTTCCTGTCTATTTTTTTTGGATTTAAAAATAAGCTGATCCGTTCTGACTCATACAAACCCTCTCCAGCTGCTACCTCCCTTGCTACTCCTACACCCTCACCAACACCTACTCCAACGCCTTCTCCTACATTAACCCCTACTCCAAAATCTGCTGCTACTGCCGCTCCCACCACTGCTCCCCGGCCGGTTTCCAATACCCCACCGGGCTCAGGATATAGTTATCAAAGTGTCCAAACAGATGCCGGTACCTTTAATGTGGCCATCATTGCAGCAGATTTAAACTCCACTAAGGTAATTGTAGATACGGCTTCCGATTCAGATTGCAGGGATAATTGCCCGGTGCTGCCCTTGGCAGAGTATGCAGCCAGAAATGGCGCCTGGGCAGGAATTAACGGCTCTTACTTTTGTCCGGCTGACTATTCTTCCTGTGCCGGGAAAACAAACTCATTTGATACTCTTGTTATGAATAAGAATAAGCATTACTTTAACTCTGATAACAACGTCTACTCCACTGTTCCGGCTGCTATTTTTTCTGCCGGATCAGCCAGATTTGTGGGACAGTCTTTAGAGTGGGGCAGAGATACCGGGGTAGATGCAGTTATAGCTAATTATCCCCTGCTGGTTTCAGGAGGAAATGTAGTTTTTACAGAAGCTCCCAATGAGCCTAAGTTTGGAGGTAAGGCTTCCAGGACTTTTATTGCTACCAAAGGCAACATGGTATACATAGGAATTGTTTATGCGGCCACCATGGGTGATTCCGCCAGGGTCCTACAAACTTTAGGCATGGGTGATGCTTTAAACTTAGATCAGGGAGGCTCCACAGCCCTCTATCATGGAGGTTACAAAGCCGGCCCGGGCAGAAACATCCCAAATGCTGTTTTGTTTGTGAGCCGCTATTAGGATTACACCTTAAAGG
>CAZKAW010000015.1:0-5656 GCA_964551255.1 uncultured Gammaproteobacteria bacterium | reverse complement strand
AGGGGTTCTTCCTGTTAGTATACCAATTTCTATATCTCTGCCTGTCTCCCCCCTTAGAGCACAGAGTCTGTTTACTACCTCCAATGCATCCTTTCTTGGTCTACGCCAGCTGTGCACGGACACTGCCAGCATTTCCGCTAAAATTTCCATCCCCTAATTCAAATTACTTCTCTAACTGATGCTTAAAATAATCCACCCAGGGAATTACAGATGGATCCTGTTTATAAAGGTAAGCTAAATAAAGACTAAAATATCCTCCAAATGCTAAAACATTTAAAACTTGAGAGAGTTTTGACGAACCTCCTGCCTTATACTGCTTAAATCTAACTCCGTTTTTTCCCACCACATTTTTTGTTAGCTCTATTCTTTTTCTTAGTTTTTCAGTATAAAAATCTGAATTAATAAACAAAAAGTTTAACTTTTTATCTATTGGATTTTTCAACCCTTCCATCAAATGGTGGTTTAACTCCGAAAGCAAGGAAAAAGCAGAAAAGCTTTTGGCAGTTTCGTTAATTTGGTTTCTGATTATATGAGCATTCCCGGACAAAAATTCAGCAGCCACTACAACCGGTATGAAATTATGAAAATTCTGCGCTTGGGATTGCGCTTTTTCGGAAACCATATCTTTTGCCTCTTCCAACTCTGCTATAGCTTTCTCTACTTCCTCATCCTCCAATGTAATAAATCCTAAGGATGTAAGTAAACCGGCTATCCCCAAAACCATATAACCTGTACCCAACCTGGGCTGGCCCGAAGGATTAAACTTAGGATCAAATATTAAGGCCGGAAAATTATCTTTATTTAAATTTTCAGAAAGTTTTCCTCCGGTGGCAATTCCCGCTATTTTGCACCCCTTTTCCTTAGCTTGTTGATAACAGGATAAAACCTCCTCCGTACTGCCGGAGTAACTGGAAACAATTACTAAGGAGCGGGAATCTGCAAAGTTTGGCAGGAGATAGTCATTATTGGATATTAGGGGTTTGGATAATTCTTCCTTAAACAGTGCATTTATCACATAACCGCCATAAGCTGATCCTCCCATACCGCAAATAATGATATTTTGGCACTTTTTATATTCTGGGTGGAAATTAACTTTTTTTACCTCCTGCCAGATTTGCCTGCACTGATCTACCAGCATTCCTGTTGAACCAAGCACATTCCTGGGATCCAAACTATCCATTCATTTATATATATCACAAAAATACCAAGATGACTAATTCAGACTGTTATGCTATGTTAATGTAGTGGAAACTTTAGCTTTGACTATTTTTGGCATCACTTCTAATTTAGCCCAAATTAAACTTATCCCCGCACTATACGATATGGCAGAAAAAAACTTGCTGCCGGAGAATTTAGTCATTTTAGGAAATGCCAGAAGCCTGATGAAAAGGGAGGAATTCCACTCCTTTATTGAAAAAGCTTTACACCTTCCCAATATTCACCACCAGCACCCCATTAATCCTTCCGTAGTTAAACTGCTTTTGAGCAAATTGCACTATTTACCCGGAAATTTGGATAATCCTGCATTTTATCAAAAACTTGAAAGTTTATTAAAAGATTTTCACTCCACCCAAAAAGTATTTTATCTGGCAACTTACCCTGACCTTTATCACTATATTTTTGAAAACCTGCAGCGGGTTGGTCTTAACAAACAAGACAAGGGCTTTGTCAGGCTGATGATAGAAAAGCCAATTGGCAACGACCTAAAATCAGCCCGGAAGTTAAACCAGCTGCTTTTGACTTATTTTACGGAAGACCAAATTTACAGACTTGATCACTATCTGGGCAAAGAAACTTTGCAAAATATTTTAACTTTCAGATTCAGCAATGATATCTTTGAGCCCTTAGTTAACTGCAAGTTTGTTGACCATATTCAAATTACAGCCTCTGAAGATTTCGGGATTGGTTCCAGGGGGGGATATTATGATCAGGTGGGAGCTTTAAAAGATGTGGGACAAAATCACCAGCTGCAAATGCTGGCCTTTGCCACCATGGATGCCCCCGGTGAATTTACCAACGAAGCGGTTACAAATCAAAGAATTAAAATTCTGCAGAATTTAATTCCCAATCGTAAAAAAATAGTTTTTGGCCAATACGAAGGCTACAGACAAGAAAAAAACGTGAGTTCCGTATCTGACATCGACACCTTTTATGCTTTAAAGACTTTTATCCACAGTGAGAAGTTTGACAACGTTCCCATTTATATCAGGGCCGGCAAAAAATTGGCCCAAACAGTAACTGAAATTTCCATCATTTTTAAAAATCCTGCCAGAAGAATGTTTAAAAACACTGACTCATTAGACGAACCTAATGTGCTAATCTACAGAATCCAACCCAATGAAGGGATTGTCTTAAAAATTCTGACTAAAATACCTGGTCATCAAATCAAATTACAACCGGAATATATGCAATACTGTTATAGAATTGACCCTCACAACCACTATATTCCGGATCCCTATGAACGCCTGCTTACCGATACCATCAGGGGTGACCAGACATTTTTTAATGATGCCAAAGAAGTGGAAGCCCAGTGGGCTTTTGTAGATCCTTTGGTGAAGATGAGAAAAAAACCTGTTATTTATAAACCGGGCAGCTGGGGACCAAAAGAGGCGGATAAGTTAATAGAGCAGGACGGCAGGAAATGGCTTGAACCATCCATGGACTTTTGCAGAATATGAATGAAGATATTAAAAAAATCATCCAAAATCCCCTTTTTCAAAAGCTCACAGAAGTAATAGAAAATAACCCATGGCATGACCATGAATCTGTTTTTGATCATCTAATTAAAACAAAAGATATTGCCTTAAGAGAAATTAGCGGAGACTTCATTACCAATCCTGAAAGTAAAAAGGCTTTCATAAAATTTGTTAATGAAGATTTGCACGGTAGAACAAGAGCAGATTTAATGGTTTTGGCAGCACTTCTGCATGATGTGGGTAAACCTGAAACTCCGCAACTTGTTATTGACGGTATGACACAGGCCCCAGGGCATGCGGCTAAAGGTGGAGAAATTGCCCCAAAGTTTTTAGAGGTTATTAACTTAACAGAACAACAAATTGAATATATTTCAAAAATAGTTGGGTCTCATGATACTTTTCAAAACGAATATCTTCCTTCAAAAAAAGACTGGTCTATACAGGATATTGTTGCTGATATGAAAACAAGATTAGATGGGTTTTATATTGAATCAATGTTTAATAATTTTTGTGATGTCTATACGGCCTCTCCTTTTCAAGAGTATAAGCCTACTGTTATAAAAATTTTCAATGAACCAAATCTTTATGTATAGAATTCCTTTATTTGATATAGACTGGACGCTCCTAAGAGGTACTGAGGATAATAACAAGGTACATTTTGATGCTTATGACCAAGCATTTCAAAAAATTTATCATCTTCCAGCAAAAGTAAGAGAAGGTTTTGTAACACAGGGGAAAATTGACTCCCAAATTTTAATTGAGGTGGCTATTCTTCATGGAGTTTCTGAAAAGGAAGCTAAGGAGAAGATTAATGATGCTATGATTTTAATGGTTGATTATTTTATGAAACATGCAGGAGAAGGAAATTATCAATTGATGCCGGGAGTAAAAGAGCTTCTTGATGATGTAAAAGCTGCCAATGTGCCTATTGGTCTTTTGACAGGAAATATAGAAGAAATAGGATGGGAAAAGATGAGAAGGGCAGGAATTAAGGATTATTTTACATTTGGAGCCTTTGGAAGCATGGCCTTAAAAAGAGTTGATCTAATCCCAGTTGCTAAGAAGAGGGCAGAAAAAATTTACAAAATGAAGATTCCTCCTGAGAGATTTATTATTATTGGAGATTCACCTTTGGATATTGCTTGCGCAAAAGATGGTGGTATAGAGATCATAGCTGTTGGAGCAGGCGTTTATAAATCAAATCAATTAACTGATGCAGATCTGGTTGTTGAATCCTTGGAAGAAAAAGACAAAATTCTTAGGTTTTTAAATGTAAACTAATTTTGACAAAATTCCGCTCGAGCGGAGAAATGTCAATATTTAAACTCCAAAGTAATTTTTAAAAGGCTTATCGTTTTCTATTTTAGAAACACTAAATATTCTAACCAATTCCCCAATATTCAAGTATGCCCTCAGAAATTCTACCTGTTTCTCACAAGGATAAGCATGTAAATAAACAGATTCATGTAATGGGTAAAAAACCCATGCCTTTAAGTATTCTTGAAAAATCTCCCTTTGTTTTTTAAGTTCATTCGGGATATCATAACTTACCAAAATCCATTTTCCATTCCAAATTCTTGGTTTTTCCACAGCTAACTCATCTATTGCGTACCTAAGAATTCTTCTTTGCCCGACTCCAGTTATTTTAACAATCTGTTTGCCGTTTTCCTCCGAAATTTCAACAAGCTTCTGCTCCTCAAGTCTTTTAAGCGTTCTTTTTAGATATGGGATATTAAATCTCTTCCAAACTTCATATTCCTGCTTTCTCTGGCTTTTTAAAAAGGGTCTTAAGGCCTTGGGAAGATTTGGTATTACTACAGAGGCTGATAAAAATACTCCGGCGCCCACCAGTTTTAGAACATCTGCCACAGGAGCATATTTTTTGGTAAATTGTTCATAGTTAACCTGTTTTGCTAGGGTTTTAGAGATATTCTCAAGCAAACTTTTGTCTATCACTATTGACAAAATACCGCTTTGGCGTAAATTTGTCAATTTATTTTTTAACATCATGCTGGCCGAATTGGCCGCGCATGGCAGAAATTACCTTATTTCTAAATCCCTCAGGAGAATCCTCGGGGTCTTTGGGTGACTGCTCCCGTATCCTCACAGCATCTTTTATGGCGGGGATATCTATTCCCATTTCCTTAGCCACTTCCACAGTCCAGTCTGCCTCTCCGGGGACTCTCTTACCAAAACCTCCTGAACCAATGCTTGAGGAAGTGTTGGAAAGTTCAGCATCTTCTTTGAAAGCATCTTGTGCCCAGCCAACTAGCCTTGACTCCACTACAGACCTGTGCATATAAATATCCAAAAGTTTATTAAAATCATATTTAAACGGGGAATGTTTTAAGACAGCCAAACCCTCTCCAATTGATTCCATCATGCCGTATTCAATGGCGTTGTGAACCATCTTGGCAAAATGCCCTGAACCTACCGACCCTAAGTGTTGATAAGCCTTGGGAGCGCTGCCGGCTTTGGCAAGTTCCTCTACCCTTTCAAAGTCTTCTTTGCTTCCGCCAATCATCATGCAAGCCCCGTTTCTGGCTCCCCCGGGTCCGCCTGAAACTCCAATATCCATAAAGTGAACCCCCTTGGAGGTAACTTTTTCTGACCTTCTCAAAGTATCTTTGTAAAAAGAATTTGCTCCTTCAATGATCAAATCTCCTTTATCCAAAAGAGGTAGAAGTTTATCAATTATTTCATCAATCACTTCACCGGCAGTTAGCATTAACCAGATAGTTCTGGGAGGTTCCAGTTTTTTTACCAGATCCTCCAAGGAATCTGCTCCGGCCGCACCGGCACTGACAACTTCCTGGACAGGCTGGGGTGATCTGTTCCAGGCCACTACTTGCTGTCCATGCTCTAAAAGTCTCAGAACCATATTTTTCCCCATTCTCCCCAAACCAATATATCCAATTTTCATGATATGATTATAACATGTACTTAGTTTTTGACATAGG
>CAZKAW010000014.1:19726-20074 GCA_964551255.1 uncultured Gammaproteobacteria bacterium | reverse complement strand
TGTAACCCCCCCAGCAGGAACAAAATGGAATGCTGACTGTAACAGGAGTTGTTCAAATAATAATGGCTGTGACAAAGGGGTAAATAATCAGGAGGGATGGTGTTATGGCTTTGATGGAGGCCCAAGATGCTTAAAGCTGGAATTTACCCAAACGGCTACTACTACACCGGCCTTTGACTGTTCCTCTTGCGGTACAGATGGAAACAATTGTTGTGATCCTGCCAACTCTTGTGATAAAGACGGAGATAATAAAAAAGGTGACAGGTGTGAATCCGGCTCTATTTGCGGCAGCAACAATAAGTGTCAAAAATCTGATTCTGCTGATTGCAGTAAATGCGGAGGTGAGGG
>CAZKAW010000014.1:0-19716 GCA_964551255.1 uncultured Gammaproteobacteria bacterium | reverse complement strand
CGGTCTTACTTGTGGCAGTAATAACAAATGCCAAAAATCAGATTCCGAAAACTGTGATAAGTGTGGCGGGAAAGGTGAAGTTTGTTGTACTATTGGCATGAGATGTCCTGATGCCGGTAAGGGTTCCGACTACAGGTGTGACTCGGGACTGGCCTGTCTTGATCAGGGTAATAAAGAGACTTGTCTTGATCCGGCTGCAAGCATAGGAGATAAAGGTTGGTGCGGTGGTGACAGATACGGCCGCCAGCATACCAGTCAGTCTTGTTCCGGTGATAATGAGTGTATCTCAGGTAATTGTAATTTTGAAAAAGGCAAGAAGTGTGACAGTAGGTGGGGTCCCAATGCTCCTTGTTCTCCCGAGGATTATATAAGCTGTGACGGTTTTAGTGACAGAGATGCTCTGGTTAGCGCCTATTATTGTAAAAATATAGAATATGACGGTGATATTAGTGCCCACAAGTTAATTTCCGAAAGTAAGCTGCCCTGTTCCGAGATTGGTAAAAACGGTTTAGTTAATACTTATGCTCCCTGTATTAATACTGCATCCGCTCAACCACCGGGGACTTCAGGGCAGGTTAAGGTTTTTTATAAGCTGGCAGAAGATCCTTCCGGGTTAAATGATTTTGCCCAGTTTACCAAACAGCTTCAAGGTGCCGGAACAGAAGATGTATTTGAATTTGCCGGTTCCACTCCCGGAGAAAAGTTTGTTTTTGTCAGATTTATTGCCAAAAACACTGCCGGGGATATTGTGGACAGATCAAATCCCGCTTCAGACAAGGTTATTCTTTTGGGTGCCGCTCCCAGGTTACAAGGATGTGCTCCTGAAGTTTCCACTACCGGAACCGGGGTCAAACTTACTTTAACCGGTACAGATTTTAGAAACAACAAAGGCCAGCTGACTGTTAATAACACTCCCCTGCCCCAGGATAAAATTTTAAGCTGGAAAAATGATCAGATTGTGGCTCTTTCAGAAGGAGGGGTGGAAAGTACCAGACAGGTGAAAATAACAAATGAGTTTGGACAGGAAAGTGACACCACCTCCTGTGCAGTTAATTTATCCCAAATAGAGCTTAAGATCCGTCCTGCCTGCAGGAGTGCCAGCCAGCAGGCCTTAAGTAAGGTCAGCATTAAAGTGGTGGAATCCGCAACAGGTTCTGCCAAACAGCAGGTTTTTAGCAAGGATGATAATTCCTCCGACAATGAGGGCAAAATCCGCCTGCCCCAACAACTGCAGCAAGGTAAAGAGTATGACATGCTCATTGATACTCCGGGATACATGGCCAAAAAAGTAAGCAAATTCAAGCCCTCAGCCGGCACTACCAATTTGGGAACAGTTGATTTGTCCTGGTGTGATATTTATCCGGCGGCAGGAGACGGCAGTTGTAATTCCTTTGACAAGGCGGAGCTTAACAGACAGTGGATCATTGCCACTTCTGCTTCCGGCAGATCAGGCGATTGCAATAGTGACGGCCGTGTCAATACCATAGACTGGTCTTCCATGAGGTCAACCATGCAGTCACAACCTAATAATGACAGTTTGTAATATAGAATAAAAATATGGACAATATTATTGATTCTTATAAAGAGCCTCAAGCGTCTAAAAAGTGGTTTAACTGGAAGGTAATATTAATATTGGCAGGAGCGGTGATTTTGGCAGAAGTTGTCTGGTCGGGCTGGATTTTAACAAGGCCCCCCACCCCGGAAAAACAGGCTCCCAAACAGGTCATTCCCATGGCAGGGTTAAGTTTGGAGAGTCAAAAAAAAGAGCTTAAGGCGGGAGAAAGTTTGGATGTAGACATTGTTCTTTCCACCGGCAACAGGCAAACTATCGGGACAGACGTGATTTTACACTTTGACCCTAAGATGCTGGAAGTTTTAACCGCCACCGGCTCAGCCTCACCTGTCAGGGCGGGCAGCCTTTATCAGGATTATCCGGCCAACCAGCTGGAGCCTTCCGGCAGGATTTCTTTTTCCGGCACTTCCCTCTCTCAGGCTTTTGCTGGACGGGGGGTATTGGGATCTGTTACATTTAAGGCAGTGAGATCCGGGACTACCACTGTTAAGATTGATTATCAAAGCGGCAGTTCCACCGATTCTAATGTGACTGAATCAAACACAGCCCGGGATATTTTAATCTCGGTGCAAAATTTAGAGCTTAGTATCAAACCATGAAAAAATTAACTGTCCTGATCTTTGCGCTATTTATACTGGCTTCACCTTCGTTGGTTTTGGCTGCTACCCTGTCCCTCTCCCCCGCTTCCGGCACTTTTAATAAAAACTGCAACTTTTCTTTGGAGGTAATTTTGGATACCACCGGTTCTCAGACCGACGGGACAGACGCGATTTTGCTCTATGATGCCAGCAGGTTTACTGCCAACTCCATCACTTCCGGCAGCATTTATCCCGATTACCCGGGAAATAATATTGATGAAACAGGCGGAAAAATTACCATTTCGGGACTGGCTTCCGTCACCCAGGCTTTCAGCGGTAAAGGCACTTTGGCCACAGTTAATTTTACAGTTAAAGATAATGCCCTCATAGGAGCTACTCAAATTAAATTTGATTTTGATCCAAATGAAAAAGCCAAAACTACGGATTCTAATGTGGTAGAGCGTTCCACAGTGGTGGATGTGTTAAATTCGGTGGTAAATGGAAATTACACCATAGGCAGCGGCACCTCTTGTGCTGTTCCCGCTCCTTCCATTTTACCGGGAACCGGTAGTACAGGCCAGGGAGCGGTTGGAGAAGCTACCCCTTCTGCCACAGCAATACCCATGAAGACCTTACCTCCGGCCGGAAGTGAGCAGCTGACCTTTACCCTAACTATAATAGGTGTAACTTTGACCATCTTTGGCATTTTAGGTCTGGCACTCCTTTGAGTATGAGCTTATCTGCTCTTGTTACTGACTTTTTAGAATATCTGGAGCTGGAAAGGAATACTTCCCGGCTGACTATTAAAAACTACGATCATTACTTGAAAAGATTTTTAGAGTTTGCTGGGGATATTAACCCTAAAGATATTGATTTAAATCTAATAAGAAAGTACCGGCTTTATCTGTCACGCTGGACAGATCCTCAAACTAAAAAAGGGTTAAAAAGGATTACCCAAAATTACTTTATGATTGCCCTGAGAGCATTTTTAAGATATTTAGCCAGAGTAGATATTGATACTCTTTCCCCGGAAAAAGTGGAGTTGGGAGACAGTGATCCAAGGCCGCTTAAGGTTTTGGATGAAGCACACCTTAAAAGCCTTCTGGATGCTCCTGATACTTCTAAAAAAGACGGCATCAGGGACCGGGCTATACTGGAGACACTCTTTTCAACAGGCCTGCGGGTATCTGAACTGGTATCACTTAATCGTGACACTATCAATTTAAACAGACGGGAGTTTGGAATTGTGGGTAAAGGCGGAAGGCAGCGGGTGGTGTTTATTTCAGATTCGGCAGCCGGGTGGCTGGAAAAATATTTGTCTGTCAGAAAAGATACGTTTCAACCTTTATTTATCAGATTTCAAGGCAGGGTTGATTCCGCAAACAGCGGTGAGGCTATGAGGCTTACTCCCAGGTCAGTTGAGCGGATAGTGGAAAAATATGTGAAAGTCCTGGGGCTTCCCATTAAGGCTACCCCTCACACTCTGCGTCACAGTTTTGCCACAGACCTGCTGATAAACGGAGCAGATATCAGACCAGTTCAGGAAATGCTGGGTCACAGTAATATCTCCACCACCCAAATCTATACTCACGTCACCAACGCCCATCTCAAAGACATCCACAAATCCTTCCACTCCGGAAACAGATAAGTAAACTGCCCGGCTGGTTATTTTGTCAGTTTGCCCAGATCTTTTAAAGCTGATGATAAAACCGTTGATACCACAGACAAAACTACAGCCCCTAAAATGGCCGGAACCCAACCGTCAATCTTGAGACCCGGTACCACAGCTGAAACTATAAATAAAACCACCGCATTCACTACAAATGTAAAAAGACCGAGTGTTATCACTGTTAAGGGTGCTGTTATAAAGCTTAGGACCGGTTTGATAAAGGTATTAACCACTCCTAAAACAATAGCAGCCAAAAGAGCGGTGGCAAAACTTTCAACTTTAATTCCGGGAACAATGTAAGCTGTAGCAATCAAGGCAATCGCATTAAGTACTAAAGCTAAAACAAGTTGCAAATATCTCACCTCCTTCCGCTATCTTAAATTATAGTCTAATATATAAATTATGATGTCAAGAGCTGGTAATTTTTTAAAGCTGGCTGTTTTTGTGGTGATAGTGCTTGCATCTTTTTATCTGATAAGAATGCAGGATGTGACGGCTTTTGCCGACCGCTCGATTGCCTTTAAACTGAGCATGTCCATGCTCTCGGGAGTATTTTATACATCCTTTGTATTTGCTCCTCTGTCGGTGGTTTTATTCGTTATTCTGGCAAAATCTACCGGCAGTATTTTTTTAATTGCTTTAATGGGCGGGCTGGGCGCAGTAGCCGGAGATTTACTGATAGTAAAGTTTTTTAGAACGATTTTTAAAGCCTTTTCCTTAGTTACCCATCAGGATTTTTTCAGGAAAATTAAAAAGGGCTTAAGAAAATATCATCTGGATTTAATCAGCATGGTGGTGGGAATGGTTATTGTGGCCTCCCCTTTTCCGGATGAGCTGGGACTTATACTTTTAGGGGCTTCGTCTTTATCATACTTTAAACTGGCTATTTTAACTTTTATTCTGAATAGTGCAGGAATTTTAATTATCCTGCTATCAACAAGAATTCTGACATGAATCAAGGCTTAACTTCACATCAGGCAAGAGGACTGATTAGCCAATACGGCTTAAATCAGCTGCCCAAAAAGGGTGGCATTTCTTCTTTAAAAATACTGTTTGCTCAGATTCAAAACCCTCTTTCGTATTTATTAATGGGTGCATTCATCCTATCTTATTTTATAGGAGATTTGCTGGACGCTTTCTTGATTTTGGGCATTTGGCTATTAAATACTCTGCTGGGGTTTTGGCAGGAATATAAAGCCTCAAAGGAACTGGAAGCTTTGCAAAAATATGAAGTGATTTTTTCCAGAGTAATCAGGGATGGCAAGCAAGTTGAAATTCCGTCAGCGGAGATTGTCCCGGGCGATGTGGTAATTTTAGAAGCAGGTGATAAAGTGACAGCTGACGGTGAAGTTTTGGAGTCATTTTCTTTGCAAATAAACGAGTCTGTCTTAACAGGTGAGTCGTTACCGACAGTTAAATCTGCCAAAATTGATGAAAACCTGGTTTTTTTTGGAACAATTGTTTCCTCCGGCAGGGGTAATTTTAAGGTAACTAAAACAGGCATTAACACCCGCTTTGGGGCAATTGCCAAAACTTTAACCGAGGTTGAAGGAGACCAAACCCCTTTGGAAAAGGCGCTTCGCAGTTTAGCAAAAGGTGTAGGAGTAGGTGCTTTGCTAGTTGCCACTGCCCTTTTTGCCCTAAGAGTTTTACAAGGTTTTGAAGCCGGACAAATGCTTCTTACCAGTATTGCTCTAATGGTGGCAGCGGTGCCCGAAGGGCTGCCGGCTGTGGTAACTGTTATTTTGGCAATGGGTGTTCGCAAAATGTACCGCCATAAAGCTTTACTGAGAAAAATGATCGCGGTAGAAAGTTTAGGCACTGCCACAGTTATCTTAAGTGACAAAACAGGCACTTTGACTAAAAATGAGATGAGGGTAAAAGAAGTAGAGGTTCTTGACGGTAAGCTAAATGAACTAATGAAATGCGCCACGATTTGTAATAGCGCCAGTTTAGTGCTTAAGGAAGATGGCGGTCCCGGATCCGGGGAGTTTGACATCCTTGGTGATACTACCGAGGGAGCGCTGCTTATTTGGGCAAAGGAAAAGGGTCACGATATAGACTTGCTTCGAAGTGAAGGCCGCCTTTTGGAAGAAATCCCCTTCAATTTGGAAAGCAGAAAAATGAGTGTGGTTTGGCAGCAGGACAGTAAAAAGTCAACTTACACCAAAGGGGCTCCGGAGGTCGTAATTTTAGAATCAACTTTAAGCGAAAAGGAGCGTAAAAATTGGACAGCTAAGTATCAGGACATGGCCAAAAAGGGTTTGAGGGTATTGGCCTTTTCCAAAGATAAACAGTTTTTAGGGCTTCTAGGCATTGCAGATGAGATCCGTCCCGAGGTACAGCAGGCCATTAAATTAACCAGACAAGCCGGCATAAAGGTAGTGATGGTAACAGGTGATAATGAGTTAACAGCCCGGGCCGTGGGTGAAGAAATTGGTTTGCTGTCAGCGGGAGATGAGGTCCTAAGCGGTGTTGAGCTGGATCAGTTAAGTGAAGAAAAATTACTCGAGGTAATCAGAAAGGTAAGAATCTTTGCCAGAATTACCCCGCAGGCTAAACTTAAGATAGTCAGAGCATATCAGGAGTTGGGAGAGGTGGTAGCAGTAACCGGAGACGGGGTTAACGACGCTTTGGCCTTAAAACAAGCGGAAGTAGGGGTTTCTATGGGCAGCGGCACCCAGGTTTCCAAAGAAGCCTCGGATATTGTCCTTTTGGATGATAATTTTGCCACCCTTATAACAGCCGTAGAGCAAGGCAGATTAATCTACAGCAATATCTTAAAAGTGGTTAAATTCCTGCTCACGGGAAATTTAGCAGAGGTTTTATTAATAGGTTTGGCGGTAGTCGCCGGTTTGCCTACTCCCCTGCTTCCTACCCAAATTCTCTGGATCAATTTTGTAACGGACGGATTTCCGGCTTTGGCTTTGGGGTTTGACAGCGCCTCTTCTAATATCATGAAGTTGCCGCCCAGGAAAGACTCCAATATTTTGGGTTTTTCTATGGTAAGGTATATTTTAACCGGCGGATTTTTAATAGCTATTTTATGTTTAATATCTTTTTATGCTGCATTTAAATTAGGAGGCTTGGAAAACGGCAGAATGGTAGCTTTTAGTTTAATGGTAGTTTTACAGATGTTTTTGCCTTTTGTCATAAGAAGGCATCACAGCTTTCTTTCCAATAAAAAATTACTTTTGGCAAGCATTTTGGGTTTACTAAGCCAGGCCTTAATTTTAACAGTTCCTTCTTTGCAGGAGCTATTTAAAATTTAGATTTTAGCTTATATTGACAATAAATCTGCTGTTAGTTTAGTATGTTTCATATCCTGCTCCCCAAAAGCAAAATGGCTAAAACAGACTTTCTTATCCCCCAACTGGGTGATAAATTTATTGATTTAAGAGGTAGTTTGCCCGGAGACAGTTTTAACTGGAATTGGGAAAGAGATTTATCTTTGGTTGAATATCTGGCTATTCATGAAAGCAGCGGGCCCGATACTCAAACTCCCCGGGAAATTGCCCAATTTCATATCAGTACCAATGGTTGGGGTGGGATAGGTTATCATTTTTTAATTGCCAAGGATGGAACTGTTTATTATGTTGGGGATATTTCAACAGCCAGAGCTAATGTGGCTAATTTAAATGAAGCAGTAATCGGAATCTGCCTGATTGGTAATTTTGTAGAGGGACAGGTTCCTACTCCCGAGCAGCTTGACAGTAGCCACAAGCTTTGTGTATTTTTACTAAGCTATCAGCAGTTACCTAATGTAAATTCCTGGGCTTCAGTCAGGGGGCATAAGGAATTACCGAATCAGGCTACTGATTGTCCGGGAGATAATTGGTCTTCCTGGAGATTATCCATTGTGGAGGGGACAAATAAAGAAAGTGAAATAATTCCCCCTCTTTTGGGGATTTTTGATTTAGAATCACAAATAAAAAGCTTACAAACTTCTCTGGCTTCTGTTAACCAGAGAGCTATTTTCTTGCAGGAAGCCTTGCAGGAAAGAGAACAGGAAATCAGGGATTTGAAGTCAGGAAATAAGATAAATCAACCGGCTGCTAAGTTCGATCAAACCTTGACAATTCCTCAAGCTTTGGTTAAGTTATACCAAACAATTCTGCCTCCCGGAAAGGAAAGTTAATTTTGGACAGTGTAAGCCCCTCCCCTTTGTTTTTTATTTTAGCCTTTGCTGTTTTAAATGAGGCAGTAATTGAATATTTTTTGGGCAATATCCAAAGTTTAAAGCCATACCTGCCTATTTTATCTTTGTCTACAGCCATACTTTTAACATTTTCATATGAAGTTAATATCTTTTTTATTTTTTTGGGAACAAAAACCACCCCGTTTTTAGATTTTCTTCTTTCAGCATTTATTATTTCCAGGTTATCAAACTACATAAATGACTTTGTGCAAAAAGTCCTGGGAAGTAAGTAGGTGTCAATGTAGACCACCTTCGAGGTGAACTAGCTTCGCACCTTATCTTATTCTAGAATAAGATGCTTAATTTGTTCTAATTGTCTGGCATAAGCCATCTGATCTAAAACGAATTGCTTATACTTCTTCTTTGAACTAAACATATCAAGCACTATTTTGTTATCTGTAATATTTTCTGAAGATTTGCCAATATATTCAGGATAAGAAAACCATTGGTAGCTTTCCAATTCATCAGCCTCTATTAAAAATGATGAAACAGGATTAAGATGGATGTATCTTGATACATGTATCAGTTGTTCGCCTGATTCTATTCGGACGGCCCTAAATAAGCCCTGGAATAAAGGCCCGATTCTTTCATGTTTGGAATTGAAATACTTAGTATAGCTATTGGCAAAATTAGCTGCAAAAATCGAGATGCCATTTTCAATCTTTTGTTTGAGCAAAAAGTGAAAGTGATTTGGCATTAGGCAGAAACAGATGATTTCAACCAGTTTATGGCATTCTTGATAAATATTTTTGATAAATTTTCTTCTTTCATCAACAGCCAGTGATAAAATTTTGGATAACCTAATTGGCAAGTCAGAAAATCTATATAAATCAAGGGTTTGCATAGCTCTTTCAAACTCTCTTTTATCAGTAAATGTGGGTCTTTTTTCTACTCCCCGGTTAAATACATGGTAGATTTCTTCATTTGCAAAAACTAATCTTCTGTCGGTTGGCATAATCTCACAGTAACTTAAAAAAGAAGAGGTGTCAATGTAAACCACCTTCGAGGTGGATTACGTGAGGTGGATTACGTAGACACCTGTCCTTATAGTTTTTCCATAACTTTTACTAAAGCTTCCTCGGGACCATACCTTCTAATATAGGCTTCAAATGCTCGCACTTGATCAATAGCACAACCCTTTGTAAAAGTATAAACAAAGTCTAATCTGGTTTGATAAGACATTTGCTGTTCTGAATCTTCAGCTATTCTACTTATGAATTTATATAAGGTATGGGCATAAAGAAATTTTAACCACTGCTCATCCGTAATTTCTCTATCTGGGAAGAATTGTAAGTACCTGGAAGCCATTGTATATGGATCATAAAAATAAATATTATTCTCACCTGTTTCAGGAAATGAATGAGTAACATTAAATCCCATTTTCTTCAATATATAGTAAATTGGGGTATGTATAGCTCCAAAATAACCAGCTATAAAAGTTATATTTAGATCTTCATTGAGAAGTACATTTCTAATGAGAGAGGCAATTCTTCCATCTCTGTTTCTATAAAATCCTAAAGTTGTTTCTCGTCGTAGAAAACAAGCCTGTTTAAAAGGTAAAATTGCTTGATCAAATTGCCCATCTACTATTCTTTCAAAAGCTTGATTATAAAGATCATTTTCTTGTTGAGAAAGGACTTTGTCTCTATCAATCTCCCCCTCAGGGTTGCCCTCATATAAGGCCATAATACGTCCAGGGAATTCTTGGTAAAGGTTATCTAATAAGATAAGTACGCTTCTGTCTCTTGGGTTGAGTTCATCTAAATATTTAGATTTAGCACTTAATGTTTTGAGTTCCACCTCAGAGAGTAGTTGAGGGGCATCTTCATCCGCTACTTCAGGATGTTCATACACATTTTCCAATAGTGCATAAGCATGGGAAACAGGCATTTGTAAAGATAAAAGACCTACTGCAGCTGACTCTTCAGCTGACTTATATGCAGACTCTATAGCTATACCAACCCTGCCGGGCTTGGTTTTTAGGTGTAAAATTGCAGCCTCCTTAATATGATCCAGAAGATGGGGGTTATCTTCTGGATGAGGACCAAATTCCAGATATACGGATTTTGTTGCTTCAATATACATGAGTTAATGCTACATTTTTAGAGGTCTAAAGTTAAACTATAGGATTATATTGGCTTGCCGGTGAAGCCAAACTGCCAAAAATCCCTTAAAAAGCCAATGATTTGGTATGGCCAGGTTAAAATAACAGAATAAAAACCAGGTGATAAGAAAGAAAGATATGACCACCTGTAGTAAAGAGCAAAAGCTACTGCCACTACAAAGCCAATGATAAAATAAGCAATGGATAAATTAGAAAGAAATTTACTTTTAGCCACCTTTCTCCTCAGCTCTCTCTTTTGAAGAAACTACTGTGGCTGCAGCCACCTTTTCTCCAACCCTTGTTCTCATTAAAATAACCCCCTGGGTTTGCCTTTGTAAGACCGGCACCTGTTTTAAATCCATTTTGATCAGCTGGCCCTTGGTGGAAGTTAAAACCAAAGTATCCATACTCTCATCTACTGCCTGGGCAGTCACAATATCGCCTGTTTTAGCGGTGATTTGAGCAGCTTTAACTCCCTGTCCTCCTCTTCCCTGTTTAGACCATCCTTTGGTAGGAGTCTTTTTACCCAAACCGTTTTCCATCACTACCAAAAGCTCCCCCTCCACTTTTCCTACGATGTTTAAAGATACCACTTCATCATCTTTACCCAGCTTGATACCCCGGACTCCCGAAGTATCCCGGTGTGTTCCCTTGACCTGTTTTTCGGAAAATCTGATAGATTTGCCTTTTCTAGAAATAATTATGGTATCATCCTCACCGGTTGTGGGACAAACCCAACCGAGTATATCTCCCGGATCAAGCTTGATTGCTACCAGGCCGTTTTTCCGGATATTGGCATATTCTGCCAAAGCTGTTTTTTTGACTGTTCCTTTTTGGGTACACATAAAGAAAAATTTGATATCTTCTTTGTCAGCTCTGCTGGTTAAAACAGCCGTAACCTTTTCTTTCTGTTCAATGTTAATCAGGTTTACAATTGCCTGGCCTTTGGCAGCTCTTTGGGTTTCCGGAATTTCCCAAACCTTAATTTGAAAAACCCGGCCCTGATCAGTAAAAAATAAAATACTGTCATGAGTTTGGGTATAAAAGATGTGGGAAACAGCGTCTGTTTCTTTGGTGGAGATCCCCATTACTCCCTTGCCACCCCTGGCTTGGGTTCTAAAAGAGTAAGGTGATTGTCTTTTAATGTAACCCCCCTCAGTGATGGTGACAATCGTTACCTCATTGGCCACCAAATCCTCTTCGGAAAACTCTCCCACTTTTTGTTTATAAACTCTGGTTTTTCGATCATCAGCATATTTGTCTTTGATTTTGCTAAGTTCGTCTTTGATAACTTTCAAGATTTTTTCCGGGTGAGACAGCAAATCTTCCAAATAAGAAATTAGTTCCCGGACCATCTTAAGCTCGTCTTCAATCTTTTGGATTTCCAAAGCGGCTAAGCGTCTTAATTGCATGTCCAAAATTGCTACGGCTTGAATTTCAGTTAATTTAAATTTCTTCGTCAAATTAACTTTGGCTTCGTCAGCATCTTTGGATTTTTTAATTGTTTCAATTACCTCGTCTATATTATCAACGGCAATTTTAAGTCCTTCTAAAATATGCTCCCGGGCTTTAGCTTCTGCCAGCTCAAACTCCGAGCGTTTGCGTACCACCACTTGTCTGTGATAAATAAATTCTTCCAGGATTCTTTTAAGGGTTAAAAGGTGCGGCACTCCGTCTACCAAAGCTACCAAATTGACATTAAATACAGACTGCATGGCAGTGTATTTATAAAGGTTATTTAAAATAGATTTCGGTTTGGCATCTCTTTTTAAGTCAAACACAATCCTCACCATTTGTTTTCTGTCCGATTCATCCCGAAGGTCCGCAATCCCTTCCAGTTTTTTATCTTTAACCAGTTCCGCAATCCGAGCTATCAGGGTGGCTTTGTTAACTTGATAAGGTAGTTCAGAAACAATAATCTGCATTTTGCCTCCGGCTGCGCCGGATTCATCAATTTCTGCTTTAGCCCGCATCACGATTCTGCCTTTACCGGTAGCATAAGATGCTATAATTTCAGTGGCATCATAAATAGAGGCACCGGTGGGAAAATCAGGGCCTTTAATAAATTTCATGAGGTCTTCAACGGTGGCGGTAGATCGGAACGATTCAGAATAACTCAGTGTATCCGATTTGTCAGATAAGTCAGATTTACTGCCGGAATTCTGACCGTCTGGCTTTTTGAGTCTTTCTGAAACACCTTTCTCCGGATGTTCAATCGTGTAGACAAGGGCATCACAAACTTCACCTAAATTGTGAGGTGGGATTTGGGTTGCCATACCAACAGCAATACCGGAAGCCCCATTAAGCAGCAGATTTGGAATTACTGAGGGTAAAAGCACAGGTTCCCGGGTAGTGCCGGAATAGTTGTCAACAAAATTAACAGTATTTTTGCCGATATCTCTCAGGAGCTCATCGGCAATGTCAGAAAGCCTGGCCTCCGTATACCTCATGGCAGCCGGGGAATCCCCGTCAATTGAACCAAAATTTCCCTGCCCGTCCACCAGCATGTATCTCATGGAAAAGTTTTGGGCCATTCTGACCATGGCTTCATAAACAGGGGCATCTCCGTGCGGATGAAGGTTTTTCAAAACCTCACCTACAACTGCTGCTGACTTTTGGTAACGGGAAGTGTGGTGTAAACCGGCAGTGTGCATGGCAAAGATAATTCTTCGCTGGACCGGTTTTAAACCGTCTCTGACATCTGGCAAAGCCCTGGAGACTATTACGGACATGGCATAGTCCAAATAGGACTTTTGCATCTCTTCCACAATCGGGGCTGGTTGTATTTTGCCAATATTCATGGAGTAAAATTAAAAAAAAGGCTTGAAGCCAATATTATTATAACTTTTCTATGCCATTTTTACAATCTTATCCAACAGTTTAGGAAAAGTAATTCCTACTGCTTTGGCTGCTTTAGGGAAAAGGCTCTGCGATGTTAAACCCGGAATAGTATTTACTTCTAAAACAAAGGGCTTTTCCTGATAAACAATAAAATCTGTTCTGGAGAATTGTCCTAAATTTAAAGTTATGTGAATTTTTAAAGCTAAATCTTGAACTTTTCTTTGCAGTTTTAAATTAACAGAAGGGGCAAAAGGGATTTCTCTCGTCTCTCCTGAATACTTATTTTTATAATCAAACCAACCTCCATCCGGAGGGATTATTTCCAGAACAGGTAAAGCTTTATTTCCTAAGATAGCCACAGTAATTTCTACCCCTTCTAAAAATCTTTCTATAAAAAGCGGCAATTTGGATTTAAGAAGTTGTTTTATTTTTTTCAAATCTTTTTCTGATTTTAATATAATTACTTCTTTGGATGATCCCCCACTGGAACTTTTTAAGACTGATGGAAACCCAAATCTTTTGATATCTTCCGCATTTTTAACTTCTTTCCAGACAGAGGTAGGGATATGATTTTTATCACAGAATTTTTTAAAAGGAATCTTATACCAGCCCTCCCGATACCCTTTGGGATCTCCTCCTACAAAGGGAACTTTAAGGCTTTGTAAGAACTTTTGCAGCTTTCCTCCCTCCCCTTCTTCCCCATGTAAAACAGGAAATGCTACATCAAAATCCTTAAGTAACTTTTTTAATTTTGGGTAGCCTTTTTTTAAATCAAAAAGTTTAACCTTATAACCTGCAGCTTCCAATCCTTTTTTAACCTCTATGGCAGAAGATAAGGAAATCTTTCTTTCAGATGAGGAACCGCCGGTAACAACCAATACTTTTTTCATACAATCACCCTTTTTGTAGAAGCAGACAGAGAGGCGAGTATATCATAAGGAATAGTTTTTGAGATTTTTGCTGCCGTCTCTATTGAAGGATAAATATTAACTTCCTGCCCAATATATGGATTTCTGATTTTTGATAAGTCTATGGTAGTTATATTCATTGAGACATTGCCAATTATTGGACATCTGAGCTTATTAATCTGAACAAAACCTTTGTTTGATAATCTTCTGTCCACCCCGTCATAGTACCCAAGAGGTAATACTCCTAAAGTCATAGGCTTTTTAGCTGTAAACGTCCCTCCATATCCTACCCTGTTTCCTGTATTTAGCCTTTTAATTTGAATAATTTTAGTTTTTAGACTTAGAACCGGTTTTAAATTCGGATCTCTTGAAATTCCATATAGTGCCAGCCCCACTCTGGCCAAATTACCTATATCTGAATTAAGCAAACCATCAGAATTTAGAAGATGAATCCATTTTGGTTTAAAGCCATGTTTTTTTAAAATTTCTAAAGCTTTTTTAAAATTTTTTATCTGGACTTTATTTAAAGAATCTGATACATCATCAGCTGATGCCAGATGAGACATTAACCCTTCTATTTTTATATTAGTTAATTTTTTTAATTGTTCTAAAAATTTTGGAAGCTCTGCAAGTGAAATTCCTTCTCTGTTCATCCCCGTATCTACAAAAATATGAACATTACTTCCCTTCTGACATTCATTTAAAATCTTAGCTGACTCAATATCAAAAACTGCAAAAGAAAAAGGTAGCTTTTTAACTTTAAAATTTTCAGGGTCTGTATAACCCATGATTAAAATTGGGGTTTTTATTTTTGCTTTGCTCAGCTCATAAGCTTCATATAAAGAATCCACACAAACAAAAGGAATTTTACTTGAGATGTTCGATTCAGCAAGTATCCTGGCGACCTCTGTTAGTCCATGCCCATAAGCATTGCTTTTTAAAACAGGAGCAATTTTTACTTTTTTACTTCTGGAAGAAGGAGCTTGCTCATTAAGAGAAGATAAATACTTAAAATTTGACAAAAGATTCTCTTTTGAAATCTCTATTTTGTTTAAAGTCTGGTAGTCTCTTTTGAATACCCTGAGTATCTGGTCAATCATTCTTGAAAGCAGAAATAATATTATACAAGTTTGAATTACCAGTTTCCAACCTATATAATTTACAGATATGAATTTTGAGCAGTTAAGAAAAAAACACCCTAAATTTATTTATGAGGGGTTTGATATTATAAAGAATGGGAAAAATTTAAAAATAACTTTTGATTTTCTTTTAGAGCCAAACATTAAATTTAACCCGGTTGTAATATTTCCAAATATTTCTAAAAAGCCGGAGGGATTGGAAAATTTAGTTTTTAATTTGGGGTTAGTGGAAATGATAAGTTATTGGAAGATTACTTGTTCCCCTGAGATTATTGTGAAGGCAGGAAAATTAACTGAGCAACAAATTGCTTTCTGGAAAGATTTAATTAAAAAGGGATTAGGAGAATTTTTTTACAAAAATAATCTGGATTTTATTATTCCTGATATTATTTCGAATGGACACTCCGGGGGTGGACGATCAGAAAAGAAATCAAAAAAAAGGAATTTAATTTTAGTTGGCGGAGGAAAAGATTCGGCTGTAACTTTAGAACAAATTAAAAAAAGCGGAAAAGAATTTAATTGTCTGCTTTTAAACCCAACTGAGGCAGCCATCAAAGTTTCAAAGTTTGGCGGGTGTAAAAATCCAATAATTATCAAAAGAATAATAGATCCAAAACTTTTGGAATTAAACAAACAAGGTTATTTAAACGGCCATACCCCTTTTTCTGCTTACCTTGCTTTTTTATCAACTCTTGCTGCCAATTTATATGATTACAAAAATATAGTTGTTTCCAATGAAATATCCTCTAATGAGGGTAATATGGAATATCATGGGCAAATAATAAACCACCAATACTCTAAAAGCTTTGAGTTTGAAGAAAAGTTTAGAGAATATTCTAAAAAATATTTGTCTAGTGATAGTTATTATTACAGTTTCTTAAGAGAGTTTAATGAACTGGAAATTGCCAGACAATTCGCCGTACTTACGAAATATCACAAAATTTTTAGGAGCTGCAATCGGGGTTTTAAACAAGGTATATGGTGTAACCAATGCTCCAAATGTTTATTTACATATTTAATGCTCTACCCATTTTTGGACCCCCAAAATTTATTTGGAAAAGACCTTCTCAGTGAGGAAAGTTTAGCTCCCATAATGAAAGAGCTTTTGCAACTTCCGGGAAAATTTAAACCGTTTGAGTGTGTCGGGACAAAAGAAGAAGTTGAGTATGCAATGCTGCTGGGAATTTTAAAAAATAAAAAATTGTTACTGGAAAAATGCAAGGGCAAAATATCTATTCTGGTTTTAGGAATGGGGAGAGAAGGACAAGTAACTAAAGAATTTTTACAAAAAAATGATATTGAGTTTGCAACAGCTGACCAAAAAGATGACAAAAATTATTTAGAAAAAATTAATCAATGTGACATCATCATAAAATCTCCCGGTATCCCCTACTACCCGGAAATTAAAAGGGCAAAAGATCAGGGAAAAATTATTACCTCAGCAACCCAAATATTCTTTGATTTATTTAAGGGAAAAATAATTGGAGTAACAGGAACTAAGGGCAAAAGCCAAACAGCAGCATTAATATATGAAGTTTTGAAAGAAGGAGGCCTGGATGTTGCTTTGGTTGGTAATATTGGTAAACCTGCATTAGAGCAATTAGATAAAGATTTAATTGTTTATGAGTTATCATCTTTCCAGCTGGCAGACTTACAAAAAAGTCCCCATATTGCGGTTATAACTAATATTTATCCGGATCATTTAGACTATCATGGAAGCTTTGAAAATTATAAAAAGGCTAAGGAAAATATCACTAAATATCAAACCGGAAAAGATATTCTGATTAGAATGAGCGGAGTTGATGCTGCAAAAGCAGTTGCCAAAATATTTAAAATTCCACAAAATATAGTTAGTCTTGCAATTAAGAATTTTAAACCACTTCCCCATCGTTTGGAATTTGTTGGGCAAGTTAAGGGAATAAAATTTTATAATGATTCACTGTCTACTAACCCTCATGCAACTATTTATGGTTTAAAGATTTTAGGAGATGATGTTGAAACTTTAATAGCAGGTGGATTTGATCGTGGAGTTGATTATTCCATTTTAGGCCCGGTAATTGCCAGCTCAAAAATACAAAATTTAATTCTTTTTCCTGATACGGGGGAAAAGATTTGGAAAAGCGTTAAGGGGAAAGCGGAAAGGGTAAAGAAATTTGAAGCAAATAATATGGGAGAGGCTGTAAAGATAGCTTTTGAAAATACTTCTCCTGGAAAAATTTGTCTGATGTCCCCGTCTTCAGCGAGTTTTAATATGTTTAAGGATTATGAAGATCGTGGAAATCAATTTAAAAAATTTGTTAAACTATTAGGAAGCAATTAGTTTTCTTGCTAATTTATCTGTATCCCCTGCACTCATAAAAATCAGAATGTCTTCATTTTTTATTTCTGGTTTTAGCTTTTCCAATACCTCTGGAGTGGATCCAATATATACTACAGAATTTTTATTGACTGCATCAGCTAGTTGTTTACTGCTGGTCTCTCCTAAGTCATGCTCTCTGCTTTGGTAAATATCCATTATAAAAACTTTATCTGCCGGAACTTCTTTAAAAACTTTTACAAAATCATCAAAGAAATATTTGGTTCTGGTAAACATATGAGGCTGATAAATAAGTAAGATTCTTTTTTTAGGGAATTTTTCCCTGACAGCCTTTAGAGTTTCTTTTATTTCTGTAGGATGGTGTCCAAAATCAGAATAAACTTTAGCCCCGTTAAATTGTCCTAAATACTCAAATCTTCTGCCTACCCCTGTATAAGATGAAAGACTTTTTTGAATAACTTCCGGTTTAATTCCAAGTTGCAATCCTACAAGAAACGCTGCCTGAGCATTAAGCCTGTTAAAACTTCCGGGAATTTTCAATTTCAAATGGTGGTGATTTTTCGAATAATCGAAACAAAAAACACTACTTTGTTTCATAATTTTATTTACCACCTCAGCGACGCTTTTGTCCTGCATGTTTGCCAAAATAATTTTTTTTGTTTGCAGTAAGAACTTTTTAAAACTTTCTTTATAAGAAGTAAAATCATTAAAATACTCCGGGTGATCCATTTCAATACTGGTAACAACTGAAATATCCGGTTTAAAGTGTAAAAAATTATCATTATATTCATCTGCTTCTATGACAAAGTATTCACGGTCGTGAACAGTTTGCCGAGGTATCCGATAGTTAGTGCCCCATCTGGGTACTATGGCTCCCAGTAAAACAGTCGGATCTAACCGAGCATCTTCCAGTATTTTGGCAATCATGGCAGTGGTGGTGGTTTTGCCATGAGTGCCGCAAATAGCTATCACAAACTTATCTTTTGTTAAATACTCCCCTAAAAACTGCTGCCAAGTTAAAACAGGAATCTTCCTCTCTTTGGCCTCTATCAGTTCCGGATTGTTTGGATCCAAAGAAAATATAGCAGGGGTGACCGCAAAAATATCTATATTTGAGCCGACACTTGAGCCGACACCCTTGTGTGAGCCGACACCTCTTCGAGTCTGAGCCTGAGGGCTCAATCCCTCAGAGTCGAAGACCTTGGGGTGGAAAGCTAAATGTTTTGGATCATGTCCTTTCAAAAGTTGAGAGAATTTAAATTGGGTAGTAAATTCATTATGAGGCTCTAGGTCACAGCCGGTAACTTCATATCCTTGAGCTTGGGCGATAGCCGCCGCCGCCGATGCTCCACTCCCCCCAATTCCCAAAAAATGTACTTTCACTTGTATACTCCTTGTCTGTGTTCAATTTTAACAACATCTACCTTACTTTCTTTAGCATGGAACATATAAACTATTCTATAATCTCCAACCCTAAATTTATAATTACCAACCAGCTCACCGCCTAATTTTACTCCGGCTAAAGGATTAACTTGAAGTTTACTAAAAGCCCCATCAATTTTGTTTTGTATTCTAAGGGGGAATCTGGCAATTGATTTATCAGCTTTTTTAGAAAGGAGGAATATTTTAACGGGCATTTCTTTTCTTTAGTTTTTTTCTAAACTCCGCAAGTGTAACATACTCACCTCTGGCAATTTGTTTTTCTGCCTCTCTAATATCATCCATGGAATTTTCCAGAGTGTATATAGTTTCTTCTAAAGAATCAAGATAATCAGGGGAAACTAATGCTGCTTTAACTTTGCCTTTTTTGGCTATATCAATTCTGGTATATTCCTCATCCACAATATCCACCAGTTTAAGTAAATTTTTTCTTGCTTCAGTTACGGGAATCACCTGTGTCATGATGAACTAAGTGTACACTTTAGTGTGCATCTTGTCAAGGATGGCGAAATTAGCAAACAATTCCCAAAAGAGGTGTCAAGTTAGATCACCTTCGAGGTGGATTACGTTTTCACACTATATGTTCTCTTGTTGATTAGTATCTGGTCTGTTTGCAATTTCTAAACATATCTCAAGAGCACTTTTTGTGATTCTTTGTATCGCCTGTTCCTGTTGATCTCGAGAGAAACCTAGTCGCTTCATTAAGTCCACTATTATGTCCATGTCCAAATCAAAAACTGAGGATGGTTTTTGGTTTTCTCGAGAAGACCGTACACGTACTTGTCTTTCACTAAAGTCTAATCCCTCAACAATAGTGGCAATCCTACATTTATCACAATCCACTCTTTCTCCACATGAGGGTTTTTGGCAAGGTAAGGGATCTAGAGGGTATTCTTTCCCGACTTCTGGTAATTAGTACGTAACTCCAATATCTTTGAGTAATACCCTA
>CAZKAW010000013.1:0-20546 GCA_964551255.1 uncultured Gammaproteobacteria bacterium | reverse complement strand
TTGCTTGTATATGACCTTTTTCGTGAGTCAATAACAATTTAACAGCAACCGAAGCATCAATTACAATCATTCTGAATATCTTATTTCACGAAGAGCCTTAACAGAATCAAAATCCTTACCCACCTGTTTAGAATTATCTTTAGCAAGTCTTTCCAAACTTCTCATAAATTTCTCAACTGCTTTCTCTTTTTTCTCCGTACTCACTGTCTCTGCCGATTTAATTACCACATCTGCGGCCTCACGGATAACCCTAGCTAGGCTTTTGCGCTCTCTGGCCGCTTTTTGCTTAAGTTCCATGTACTGATCTTCAGGAAATCTGATATTGGTGGCAATCCAGTTCATAATAGTACCATTATACCAAGGTACCAAAATTTGTCAATTGTAAAATAAGAACCTGTTGATTTATACTTAAAACAATATGGAAGTCACTGCGCCGGTTTCAGGAGAAGGACCTGGATTTATTACTGTTATTTTTGGATTTTTTGGCTCGCTGCTTAATTTTCTTTTTACAATTGCTGTTTTGGCTGCGGCCGGATTTATCCTAAATCTCGTTATTTCCAAGCTGCTGTTTAGAAAATCAATTTCCGATCGTATCAAACAGGATAACAAAGTTTTTTTACTGGTCAAGGTTTCGCGAAATAGCGAACAAAAAGAGGGAGCGTTTGATGAGTTTTTGCGTTCTGTCCATCGGATTTTACCAAATGGTGCTACTTTTAGCCTGGAACTTTCCTCCTCTAATCAGTTTTTAAGTTTTTATATTGTCGTACCCTCTATCTATAAAAATGTAGTGGAATCTCAACTTTATGCCCAGTACCCCAATGCCGAGGTGGAAGCTGTCAAGGATTTTATACCGGATCTGGCACAGGCTAGCTTTGACGAACTGGGTTTTAAGCATTCCAGCATTAACCCGATTATTACCTATCACACCTTAAAAGAAGACATCTTAAAAAATTTAACTGCTTTGCTTACCAAAACAGCTCCGGGAGATCAGATCTTTTTTCAAATTGTTTTAAAAAGAGTCGGGTCTCATTTTTGGCAAAGGGGTTTTAAAGCGGGCTGGTTTAAATTATTTGGCAAAAAATATGATGGGGACGATCAAACTCCCGCCGGCATTAAATTATCTCAAGATTTATACCTGGGCAAAGCCAGAATTTTATCTGTTTCCCAAGATAAAACTCAAGCCTTAAATAATTTAAATAATGCGGTTAATCTTTTCAAAATTTCCAAAGGAGGAAACAATGAACTAAAAAGGAAAATATTTAAATTATTCCCTACTCCTAGACAAGCTTTTAAGGCCAGAGTCATTGATGGAGGGGACCTGTGGAGTTCATCCGAAATTGCCACCATTTTCCATCTGCCATATTCGGGCAGTATTGTAGCCAATGTAGTGGAATCTACTTCTAAAAGAGCGCCTGCTCCGGATATTTTACCCTTTCAAGGCCTGGTTGACCCCCGCATGGTAAGTTTTTTTGGCGCTACCAATTATCGGAATGAAAACAGGGCTTTTGGCATAAAAAGAATTGACCGACGAAGACATCTGTACCTAGTGGGGAAAACCGGTTCGGGTAAATCAAAACTGCTGGAGCTACTTTTGATTTCCGACATTGTATCAGGAGCCGGTTGTGGTTTGCTTGATCCTCACGGAGATCTGGCAGAGGAGCTTTTGAAATTTGTCCCTCGTGAGCGGATGAAAGATGTGGTTTACATCAATCCTGCTGATCGGGATTATCCGATCGGTTTCAATCCTCTGGAGCCGGTGGAGGATTATCAGGCCCGCCAGCACCTATCCACCTTTTTTATCGCCATTTTCAAAAAGCTGTTTGCCGCCTCCTGGAACCAGCGAATGGAACATTTAATCCGCTACATCACTTTGGCTCTTTTGGAAACTCCTGATTCCAATGTTTTGGGAATACCGAGGATGCTATCAGATACTGCCTTTCGCCAGCGAGTCATCATGCAAATTAAAGATCCGGTAGTTAAGGGTTTCTGGACTAATGAATTTTCTGCTTCAGCCGAGCAATACTCCAAAGAAGCAGTGGTACCGATCATGAACAAGGTTGGCCAATTTATTGCCAATCCAATAGTCCGCAATATGATCGGGCAGATGAAAAATTCTCTGGATTTTGCCAAATTCATGGATGAGGGAAAAATAGTCCTGATGAATATTTCCAAAGGAAAACTGGGCGATGAAAACGCCGCCTTACTGGGGGCCATGTTTATCACCAAAATCCAACAGGCGGCCCTGGAGCGGGCCAGAATACCGGAAGATGAAAGACGAGATTTTTACTTCTATGTAGATGAGTTTCAAAATTTTGCCACCGAAGCTTTTTCCTATATTTTATCCGAGGCCAGAAAGTATCATCTGGATTTAACTCTAGCCCACCAATACATTGCTCAATTACCAGAAGACGTTAAGGCCACGGCTTTTGGTAATGTGGGGACCATTATCGCCTTTGCCGTGGGCGGAGATGACGCTACCTATCTTACCAAAGAGTTTACCCCTATTTTTAGTGCCCAGGATCTGATTAGCTTAAATAACCGGGAAATGTATATCAAAATGTCGGTTGATGGAAAACTAACCACTCCCTTCTCTGCCAAAACTTTGGGTGTGCCCAAACCCAAAGAAAGTTTGGTTGCGGAAATTTTATCCAGTTCACGCCTGACTTATGGCAAAAGCCGGGTGTCTGTGGAAAATGAAATCAAAAGATGGAGCGAGTCAAATCAAACAGTCGCCGCAGGATCAGAACAATTTCCCGAACCGATTATTTAAAGCTGCAAATTATTCCAGCCAAAATTCGAGCCTTTTAATATTTGTAAAATTTGATTTTTTAGCTGCTCATATTGCTCGGGGGTAAATTGCCTGTTTAAAATGCAATGTTCTTTATTCCGCAGTCCCACGCAACCCAAACTATTTTTGACATTATTGCAGTGAAAAAGATAGAAACTATCATTGCAACTGTCGCTATCCACCACAAAATTACAATTAAATAGCTGTCCCGAATCAACGATTTCGTACGAGACCTGTGAATTTTGCGAAGCATAAGTCATGTCATAACTTTTTATATTGTAAAAACTATCATAAAGATAGCCGCAATTTTCATCATGAGCAGCATCAAAACAAAGGTAACAGTTTTTATCAAAGTGGATATAATTGCCATAAGTGGTATTTTCATTTTGGCTACCTATTGTTTGGGTTAAAGGAAAACGTTTTTTTAAATCCTCTACTGCCTGTAAAACTTGAGCTGGAGGCAATTTTTTAACCTGCGGAAGTTTCTGCCGGTATTCCTCCTCTGTTAGTTGCCTGTTAAAAATACAAAATGATTTATTTTTTAAATTAACACAGCCAAAAAGATCATGAGAGTTACTGCAGTTATAACTAAAGCTGGCATCTCTAATATTGTCGCAATATTCCACAAAGTCACAGTTGAAAGCTTTATATGGATCAATACTTTCATACATAAGTTCCGACTCCACCGCATAATCACAGTCTCCGCAGTTGGCGCACATATAGCAGTCATACAGATAAAAGGAGTCACTACAAGAAGCAGCATCAAAACAGAAAAATAAATTCTTGCTGTTGTAAATATAATTTCCGTACAAACAATTCTCGCTGTTGTAGATTTTGGCAGGAGGACAGGGCAGAGAAAAAATTAATCTTTGCAGTTCGGTAAAAAATCCTTGGGTAGTCATTTTTATATGTTGGGCAGCGGTTCTTTAATGATTGGATCATTTTCCAGCATAAATTTCTCATAATCTTCTTTACAGAAAATGGGCTGTTTCACTTGCTTGGGATCAAAAGAAACCACTATTTCTTTTTGACATTTCTGGCAGGTGGCTTTAAAAAGCTGTCTACCTCCCCGCAAAGATAACCTCCGAAGTTGCCGACAGGAAGGGCACATTGTAGGTAAGGCTAAACCCTTTTGGTTTAAAAAGGCCTGTTCCTGATCAATAATCAGAAATTGTTTGGTGCATCTTGAACAGGTTTGAGTAATCCCGGCCATACCGCCATCTTACCGCAAACTATCAAATAATCAAATATCCCATAATTTTAGCCTCAGTTGGTGCTTGACAAGCTGCTTCGTGCGTGCTAGGCTCAATTGTGCGTATTAAGTATGGCTATTACCGAATCTAAGAAACAATCGGATTTGGAAAAAAGACTCAGGCTCCTGCGCCAGCAGGTTTATGGCAAGGAACCCCTTCAGCCAAAAACTTTCAGTTTTCAGCTGTCAGACAATACAATAAAAAAGTCTGCGGGCCGGCAGCCGACAACTAACCTTTCCTACCTGCACCAGGACTTACTTAAAATTTTAACTTTGTCCTCCCTGGCAATCGGAGTCCAACTGATATTATTTTTTCTTTCAAAAAAACATCTTGTGAATTTGAATTTATTTTGAAGGACGTCAGACGTCCTGAAGGGAGGTGAATAAAAATATGCAGATGTATTGTGTTAAATGTCGCACTAAAAGAGATGCCACAAATGTACAGGAAGTCACCATGAAAAATGGCAAAAAAGCCTCCAAAGGAACTTGTCCTGTTTGTAGCACTTCCATGTTTAAAATTGGCGGCTAATTGGTGTTTTTGGGTGTAACCGAAAGATTCACCATTTCAAAAAAGTCCGGCAAAGTGCCGGACTTTTTTGTTTTTAAAGTTCATCTCTGGCCCGATACTGCAAAGCCTCGGCTATATGCTCGGTTAAAATATTTTCTTCAGCTGCCAAGTCTGCAATTGTTCTTGCTAATTTTAGTACCCGATGATAACCTCTGGCAGAAAGGTTAAGGGAAGAAATAGCCATTTTCAGTAGCTCTAACCCTTCTTGAGTAACAGCACAAAATTCTTTTATGTCTGCATTAGTCATTTCAGAATTAGTTAAAATTTTTCCCTGCCTGCCGGCAGGCAGGCCTTTGAATCTTTGCAGTTGAATTTGCCTGGCTTTTTTTACCCTGTCTCTGATGGAAGCGGAATTTTCTATTTCTCCTTCTTGGGAAAATTTTTCCACCTCAACTGCAGGTACTTCCAAGTAAATATCTATTCTATCCAAAAGAGGCCCGGAAATTCTTCTTTTATACTTGGCAATACTGCCCGGCATACAGGAGCAATTTTTTCTTTTGTCTCCCAAAAAACCGCAAGGACAGGGGTTTTGAGCAGCAAACAGGATAAACTGAGCCGGGAAAGTTAAAGATCCGGAAGCTCTGGAAACGGTAATTCGGTGATCTTCCAACGGCTGCCTTAAAGATTCTATAACGTATCTTGGAAACTCCGGCAATTCGTCCAAAAATAATACTCCTCTGTGAGACAAAGATATTTCCCCAGGTTTTACGGTATTTCCTCCTCCCAAAAGCCCCACTGCCGAGGCACTGTGATGAGGTGAGCGGAAAGGCCGTCTCATTTTTAAAGATTCTCCCGAAGACAGTAAACCGCTGATGGAATAAATTTTAGTAACCTCAATAGCCTCCTCCAAACTAAGCGGCGGTAAGATAGAGGGAAAAGCGCGAGCCAGCATGGTTTTTCCCGCACCGGGAGGACCTTTTAACAAAATATTGTGAGTTCCGGCTGCAGCAATTTCCAAAGCTCTTTTGGCCTGTTCTTGCCCTTTAATCTGGGAAAAATCAAATTCATATTCTCCGTCAACTTCTAAATTAAAAATGGTAGTTTTTTCAGGTTTAATTTCCAAATTGCCCAACAAGAATTTAATCAACTCTTGCAGGGAAGATACGGCATAAACTTTTAAGCCTTCTATCACACTGGCTTCCAGACCGTTGTCTTTGGGAACAAAGACTTGCTTTAATTTTTTCTCTTTGGCCAAAATTGCCAAAGGTAAAATGCCGTGTGTTTTCCTTAAACTGCCGTCCAAAGACAGCTCTCCCACCAGCAAACTCTCCTCCAGTAATGCCAACTTGTCATCGGGAATTTGCCCGCTGGCAAGAAGTACTCCCAGGGCAATTGGTAAATCATATGATGGGCCTTCTTTTGGTAAATCTGCCGGAGCTAAATTAACGGTAATCTTTTTGGAAGGAAAGTCCGCATTACAATTTCTGATGGCAGACCTCACTCTGTCCTTACTCTCCTCAACAGCCCTATCTGCCAAACCGACAATAGTAAAGGCGGGTAGACCCGAGGCAGCAATATCTACCTCAATTGTAACAGGTACTGCGTTCAGTCCTACATTGGCCCCGGATAAAACCTTGGCAAGCATTTGATTCAAGAATTATTATATAGTAAAATATAGGTGCCTAGGAAGAAGGATGATTAGTCCCGATTATATCGGGACAGGAAAGTCCAGACAGCAAAGAGCAGGGTGGACTCGGAAACGGGTCAGCCGTACCCTTCGATAGAACTCAGGGTAGCCTGAGCGAAGTCGAAGACTAAGGCCTAGTTAGAGCAACAGAGACGAGAAAAGTGAAACGCCGAAAACCGTAAGGTTTGAGGTCCTGAGAGAAATCGAAGGAGGCAATCCTCCCCGCTGCAATCCTAGAACCGATTAGGCTGCTCGCCAATCAATCGAAGTAAGGAGCATTAGATAAATTATCATCAAGTGGATAGATCCAGATAAAATCCGCTGAACAGAATCTGGCTTATTCTCCTCCTAGGCAATCTGGCTTACGTTTTTGCGAAGCAAAAAGGGAAGGTTCTCCGTCGCAGACGGAGGTTCTTACTCACTTCCTAGGCACAAATTAAATCTTTTTTTCTTCAATAATTTCAGCAACAATAACTTGTAACACCACAGACAGGGGAACAGCCAACAAAGCTCCCGCCACTCCTATTAATCTTGAACCAATGGCTATGGCTAAAATTACCACCAGCGGATTTAAACCAACAGCTGTCTTCATTACCCAAGGCACTATGAGGCTATTTTCCAGTTGCTGAATTACAAAAAACGTAGCTGCCACCCCTAAACTCAAAATAGGGGAGATAGTTAAGGCTAAAGCTATTGCAGGGATGGCAGAAATTATTGGTCCAATTACCGGTACCACCTCCATTATGCCTGCAAATACAGCTAAAGGTAAGGCGTAAGGTATATTTAAAATAGTCAAACCTATAAATGTTAAAAGCCCGATAATGATACTCAGGAATAACTGACCTCTTACCCAAGCTCCCAATTTTTCTTCAATTTTTACAATGGACGATCTTACCCTTTCTTCTCTTCCTACAAAAAGAGAGCTTGTTCTTTTTTCCAGTTCATTTCTTTCCAGAAGCAGGTAAAAAGTTAAAACCAGCAGGAAAATAATAGTAATAATGTTATCAAATATTGCTAAAGTAATAGAAAAAAGGTTCTTTGATAAAGCGGGAAATTCTGACTGTAAAAAAGTTGAGTCAATAAAATCCAAATTAAACTTTTCCTTTAAGATGGGTGGCAGATTTACCACTAATTTTGTGGTTTGTTCAATCACCTGAGGTAAAAAGCTGGCTAAAATGCCTCCCAAAGTACCTAATATAATAATGTAGGTTAACAGTATGGCCAATGCCCTGGGAAGTCTTAAATAAACAAGGTAATTTACCAAAGGTGACATAGCCGACATTAAAATTATGGCCACAAAGATGATTATTAAAAGATCTTTTATCAAGTAGAGTGCCCACAATCCTAAGATAAAAACTGTAATAAAAATTATACTTCTGTGTGAAATGTCAATTTTTCTAGGCATAATATTCAGACATCGTTATTATACCATTTGCGAACGAATTTTTCTATTTCACTTACAACTCCCTTTTTTGAAATATCAAACCACTTTACATCTTCTTCTTTTTTAAACCAGGTTAATTGTCTTCTGATAAAACTGTGAATCTTTCCCTGCATAATTGTTGTTAAAGTCTTGATATCTTTTATCTTTCCGCCAAGATAATCTGCCAGCACTCCATACTCAAGCCCCAGCTGTTTCATTCTTTTTAAACTTAAATCTCTTTTGTAAAGATATTCGGCTTCCTTTACCATACCCTGATCTAACCTTGATAAAAGACGCAAATCAGCTTTTTTATACAAAACCCGCCGGGGGGCAGTCAAGCCGATTTTCAGTATATTATAATTTTGAAGTAACCCTTTTGGTTTATTCTGTAACATTATGTATGGATACATCTTTGTCAATTCTATAGCACGGACAAGCCGGCGGGGGTTTTGGCTGTCAGAAGTATTCATATTATCCCATCTGGCAGGAGAAAGTACTTTAAGCTTTTTTTGAAGGCTGCTAAGCGGTAACTTCTCCAATTCTTCCCTTAACTTTTTATCAACCGGGACTCCCGGATTAGACAATCCTTCAAGTAAGGCTTTCGAATATAATCCTGTTCCCCCGGTTATTATTGGCAATTCTCCCCTTCTGGTAATTTGGGTAACTACCCTATCTGCATCTTTTACATAATCTGCCACAGTGTATTGAATCTTTGGATCCACCACATCGTACATCCATACTTTTATCCTGTTTATTTCCCAGTACCCTTTTCCTCTTTTCCAGTTTCTATGTTCCATCTTCCATCTGCCGCTCGGCAATTTCCCGGTTCCAATGTCCAATCCCACATATATCTGCCTTGAATCACAAGATATTAATTCCCCATTAAGTTTTTTAGCCAAGTATAAAGATATGTCAGTTTTACCTGTGGCGGTAGGACCCAGAATTACTAATAATTTATTTATCATGTAAAATAAGTTTATGGAAAATATTACCAAAGCTTTTATAAGATGGAAAGAGATATTCTTTTTAGTTTTTTTAACTCGCTTTTCTTGCTTCCTTTTTGCATTTATTGCTAATAATCAAACTTTTTCTAATATTATTAATTACTGGGTTAGGTGGGATGGTCCTCACTATATTGATATTGCTAAAAATGGATATCAAACTGTTGGTGAACCGGCATTATTTATAGTTTTTTATCCTCTTTACCCGTTGTTTATTAAAATTGCCACCCTAGTCACCCAGGATTATTATTTTTCATCAATTCTTGTATCAATTATTGGCTGCTTTATTGCCTCAGTGCTACTTTATGAATTAGTAATTTTAGATTTTAGTAAAAGGATTTCTTTATTGTCTGTTTGGTTTTTAAATATTTTTCCAACTGCGTATTTTTTACAAGCCAGTTATTCAGAATCAGTTTTCCTCTCTGTCAGCTTAGCCGCAATTTTTTTTCTTAGAAAAAAAGCCTATGTAAAATCTGGACTTTTCGGTTTTTTATCAACTCTTAGTAGAATAAACGGTATGTTGCTACTCCCTGTAATATTTTTAGAATCCAAAATTAACTGGAAAAGTTTAATAACTTTTTTGATGATATCTCTAGGTTTTTTAACATATTTGTTTATTAATCTTTTGCTTTTTAAAAATCCCCTTTATTTTCAACAACCGCTTTTATCTAACTGGTATAAAAAATTTGAATTTCCTTGGGTCAGTCTACAAAATCTAATTAATTCTTTTGCCGGATTTAAAGGTCAAGGTTACTATATATTTACTATCTCAGAACTTATTTCCATAATTTTTCTTTTTTTAATATCTCTATTTGTTTTATTAAGGGTCAGAAAATCATACGGGGTCTATATGTTTTTAAATTTAATTCTTTTTACCTCAACTGGTTTTATTATGAGCACACCTCGTTATAGTTTGGTTTTATTTCCTATATTTATTGCCTTAGCCAAAATAAAAAATAATCTATTATTATTTTTGGTAAGTATTTTTTCAATTACCCTAATGTTCATTTTAAGTTCAATTTATACTCGAGGGGAATGGGCTTTTTAAATGAGCGATCCGCGAGTTCTTCTATTTATAGTTTTTATTACTATTTTCACTAGACTAATGCTGATAAGTCTGCCAAGTTATCGAATCGATATGAATACCTGGCAAGCTTGGACTATTAGATTAGTTGGAGTTTCTCCTCTAAATTTTTACTCTCCTGATTATTTTGCAGATTATTTTCCCGGATATTTATACATGCTTTGGATTTTGGGGGACACCTTTAATTTAATATTGCCTCAAACTTCCATAGCCAGCTTGGAATTTGAAACTTATCTTAAATTATTCACTAATTTATTTGATATTTTAACTGCTCTTATAATTTATAAAATTATTTCAAGACATAATAAAAAATGGACAATTATTGCAGTCATATTATATCTTGTAAATCCCGCTCTAACCTTTAATTCCTCTGTCATGGGCCAAGTAGATGGAATTTTAACTTTCTCTTTAGTTTATTCAACTTACTATTTATTAGAACTTAAAAAACCCTTCGAATGGGGAATTCTATCGGGTCTAGCTTTTTTGGTTAAACCCCAAGGCATGGCAATTCTTCCCATTTCACTAATTTATTTGATTAAAAATTTTTCTAAAAAATATTTATTATCCATTCTAGTAATTCCCATTTTGATGGTAATATTATCAATTCCTTTTTTTGTTAATGACCCAATACTTGGTCTTTTTCATCTTTTACAAAAAAGTGCTGATACTTATCCTTATACTTCAATGTTTTCTTATAACTTTTGGTCATTTGCTGGATTTTGGGTACCTGATTCAAAAGCCTTTTTGGGAATCTCTTATCAGCACTGGGGATTAATACTTTTTAGTTTAGTCTTATTGATAATTATCATACCCCTTATTAGAAATAAATCTAGAAATCAAAATACCATTTATTATTTAGCAATTGCTTTGTCCTCCATGGCTTTTTTTATGCTTCTGACTCGAATGCATCAAAGATATTTATTTCCCTTTTTTGCTTTTTTGTTAATTTTTGCCTCAATTAAAAAATCTTTGAAATTAATCGGAGTTTACCTGATTTTATCTTTGATTCACCTAATTAATCTTTGGTATGTCTATTACTATTATAATTATATTTATCCTAATCCTATCTTTCTTCCTTCTCCATTCTTTAAATTTTTAGAATTATACTATAATTTATTTACAGTTATCAACATAATTGGTTTTGCCATATTAATTTTGATATATTATTTTTTTCTTTCAGAAAAAAATCATGCTGAAAAAATTTCTTAAACCAAAAAACATTTTAATTGGCGTCTTAATTTTAACTGCTTTTTTGCGTTTGTTCCGTTTAGATTTTCCCAACAGATATGTTTTTGATGAGGTTTATCATGCATACACTGCCAAGGAATATTTAAAGGGGAATAAGGCTGCCTGGAGCCCATGGGGAAAATCTGAACCTGGTGTTGCTTTTGAGTGGCTACATCCTCCAGTTGAAAAAGAGCTAATGACCGTTTCAATGTATATCTTGCAAACAACTGATGCCTGGGTCTGGAGATTACCAGGTGTACTACTTGGAATTTTATCGGTATTCTTAGTATATAAATTGGGAATTCTTCTTTTTAAAAATGAGCGGGTGGGACTAATTTCTGCTTTTCTTTTTTCTATTGACGGGTTAGTGTTTGTCCAATCCAGGACAGGTATGAATGACGTATATGTGGTTACCTTTCTACTACTTAGTGTCATCTTTTTTGTATCCAAAAAATATTTTTTAGCTGCCCTCTTTATGGGAATTGCCTGTGCTACAAAGTGGTCGGGCATCTATTTGGCTTTAATGTATTTTCCTATACTTTTGTATCAGCGCCAATTTAAAAATTTGATCTATTTTATTTTTATTCCTCCTCTTATTTATCTGTTAAGTTACTCTCCTTATTTTTTAATTGGGTATAACTTAAGCGATTTTGTGGAACTTCACAAACAAATCTGGTGGTACCAAACTAACTTAAGAGCTACTCATGGCTACTCATCCCCCTGGTGGTCATGGCCGCTAAATTTATATCCTATTTGGTATTTTGTGGATTATCAAAAAAATAATGTGGCCAATATTTTTGCTTCTGGTAATCCACCAGTTTTCTGGCTCGGGAGTGCAGCCATTCTTTTGACAGCCTGGGAAGCTATTAAAAACAGATCATTTAATCTTTTGTTAATAATTTTGGGATTTGTAGTTTTCTGGGTACCTTGGGCTTTTTCTCCCAGGATCATGTTTTTATACCACTTTAGCCCATCAGTTCCCTTCCTATCTTTAGCTTTGGGGCATCAATTAAATATGGCTCTTGGGGAAAAAAGGAATAGAAAAGCTGTCATAGCTCTTTTATTGATAATGGTTCTGAATTTTATATTAATCCTTCCATTTCTGACGGGTATACCACTTCCTAAGGATTTTATTAACCTGTTTTTTGCAACTAACTTATCAAAAAATCCATTTTAAGTATTTTTTCCAAAAATCCAGGGAGTATTACTTCTAATTTTTTTCCCTTGTTTTCTGTCTTTATCCAGAAGGTTGCGAAGAGTGCTCTTTTCTAATATCTTAGCAACTCTAACCACGGTATCAGTTCCCACCCTGACTTGAGTAGCGATTTTTCTAATAGGTAAACCTTCTTTAAGAAGCTGAATAATCTGCCAGCGGTTTTTTAACATCCTGGATTCTGAAGAAGTCAGTAGATATTTTAACATCCGATCAGGAATTTCAATATTCTTTTCATTTTTCGGTTTAGACATGTATGGATACAACTATCGTATAATATAAGTGGTGCTATAATCAATCCACATGCGAAATAATCTCCGGGCTTTTCAAATTAAGGTGGGAGATAAAATATCAGATTATCGTCTGGGTAAACAATTAAATTTGGGAAAGATACGCACCTTTTTCGAAAATAGATATAAAGTCCTGGATCTTTACTCGGGCGGGAGACATGTCTTTGGTACATTGGAAAAAGAAAGTGAACTATTGTTCTTAAAATTAGCTACCACAGAAGGAATAAGCGCTGTAACTGAAAACGAATATAATTGGAATCAACAATTTAATAGACAAGCTTCAAGACAAACATCAGACTTTTGGGTACCTCAAAATAAAGACTGCGGGTTGTACAATAGCACACTCTTTTATTTAATAACTGATAAATTTTACGGGGAACTACTGGCTCCGGGACCTGGAAAGGTAACAATATCAGCAACCTTTTTAAATTATTTGCCTGCTGTTATAAAATTTTCAGAGTTTATTCAGAAACTGAATATTACCCGCCTACCCAATACAGTAAATCCTGATCACAGAAAATATTTCTTAGAAAAAACAAAATCCTGGTATAGCGATATTCCGCAAGTAATCAGAGAAAAATATAAGGTTGGAGATTTGTTAAGACTTATTAAAGATGGTTTACCCGGTCTGCAGAGAAAACCCCGGCATGGGGATTTTACTCCCTGGCATTTGGTGAGATTAGACAATGGAAAACTCGGACTTCTGGACGGAGAGCATACCCTGGAAAATGGCGTTGAGTATTATGATATAGGATATTTCATCCAGAGAGTGTTCAGTGTCTTAAAAAATCCTTATTTGGCAGAAAATATATTATCAATGCTTATCAAAAGAAAATACAGTATAAAAAAATTAAGAGTTATCCTTGCTGCAAGAGTAATTGGCGGATATCTTGATGAATCATTAAAAATCTCACCTAATTATGCATTCAGTAATAAATTCAGAAATTGGGTTCTATCAATAACCCAAAGGAAAATTGGTTTTTGATGCAAAAATAAAATAATAGGCAATTCCATACACAATCAATCCTGCAACTAGATATATTACCACCCACCACCAAAAAGGTTTCTTGGTATAAACATAGCCATCTCTACTGGATGATTTTTTAGCCATAAATTAAGTAAACACTCTTTAGGTTATCTTGTCAATAACCCCTGCAGAAAAATTACACTTTCAGTTATAACCCTGAGGGTTATTTAATTAGTCTTTTGAGGGTTTTTCCTGCAGTAAAGCCGGGAGTTTTTTTGGTAGGAATCTGAATAGCTTCACCTGTTTGAGGATTTCTACCACGTCTTGCCGCTCTAGATCTTATCAGAAAAGTTCCAAAACCTGTGATAACAACCTTTTCTCCTCTGACCAGTCCATCTCTAATTAAGTTAACGGTGGAATTAACCGCATCGGATGCGGCTCTTTTTGTTAAATTTGCCTTTTTGGCAACCTTTTCTATTAATTCGTTTTTGGTCATAACTTTATCCTGGGACTAAATTACCAAATGTTTATCTCAATGTAAAGGCCCAACTAATGTTTATCTCTCTTTAAGCAACCCAAATTCTACTGGTAAAAAGGGTCACAAATCTAAGCTGCAGTAAAAGAAATATGAGTGAAATAAGCAAAAATATTAGCTTTGATTTTATTAACAGTGGAGCTACAAAAAATACCGGAAAAGCTATTAAAACGTATCTCACCATTCCAACAGTAATACCGGAAAAGAGCGAGGGAAGTATTACTAATACAGAATATATAAAATACTTTTGCCCCAAAATTTTTAAAACGGCAATGCTTCCCAATAAAAACATTACTGCTGAAAACCAGTCAATAAAAGCTGGGGAAAGAGAGGGTTTTACCCAACCTATTAAAATTAAATACCCATAGTCTATTAGAGGCTTCAGTGGGAAATTTATGCTGCACCTTCCCTGACTGGAACACCAACTTGTCTGAGCATGTAAAAAATACAGGGGATCGGAATAGTTAAGTTTCAGGTAAAAAATATAAAATATTATTCCTAAACTTACCACTACGGCATAAAAAATCTTTTGGAGAGTTGGCTTTTTAACTAACAGATGAGGGATAATCAGGATAACTCCCACCAATCTGGTCATACCGGCCAATCCTCCCAAAATAGCTGATTGCAGATACATTTTTTTCTCCAGGAAAAGAAAAGAGCTTAAAACTAATGTTAAAAAGAGGGCCTCCGTATATCCGGCCAGCAAAAACATTGTGGAAGGGAAAGCACAAAAAATAATTAGAGAAAATTTTGCTTTTTCTTCCCCCACTAATCTTTTAGCCAAAAGATAAAAAAGGATGAATACTGTTAAACTTAAAAGAAAAGTTAGGATATATACACTTAGCCCAATTGGAATGAAAAAAGAAAACATCTTTATGAAAAGTGGCCACAACGGGAAAAAGGCTTGTTGCGGGTAATGATACCCGTGCTGCGCAATACTTAAATAGTGTCCCGTATCCCAATAGGTAGTCCAGGAGACAAAAACTCTTTGCCAAACTGTTAAGGAGTCATCGGTCACTTTATAATAAGGTTGCAGGAAAATTTGAAAAAGCAAAATAAGAACTCGCCACAGTATAAATACTGTCAGCGGATAAGCAATCTGAGGTAAGTACTTTTTAACCATCTGAACCTGCTCTACTTATGATTACGGTAACGTCATGGTAGATTCCGAAACTCTGGTTTCCCGAATGGCGGTAATTTTAACAGCTCCCGGTACCATAACTTCTTTGGAAATCCTTTGGGCAATATCATGAACCAGCTTTGGCAATTCTTCATCCGATATCCTCTCCGGAGTAACAATCACTCTTACTTCTCTGCCTGCTTGAACTGCAAAAGCTTTTTCCACTTCTTCAAAAGAGGTAGCAATTTTTTCTATATCATCCATCCTTTTTATATAATCGCCCACATTTTCATGTCTGGCTCCGGGTCTTCCGCCGGAGATGGCATCAGCAATATAAACTAAAACCGACTCTACGGAAGAAAAGGGTTTATCTTCATGATGCTCGGCAATACAATTTACAACTGCCTCCGGCATCTTAAACTTACGCGCAATAGCAACTCCTTTTTCTACATGGGTTCCTTCATCTCCCTCAGTAATAATCTTTCCGATATCGTGAAGTAAACAACCAAGCCTTACTACGTTAACATCCGCCTCGATCATTTTAGCCAGAGCTATTCCAATTTGAGTTTCCTCCTGAGTATGTTGAATTAAATTTTGACCGTATGAATACCTGTATTTAAATCTTCCCAAAAGGGCCACGAGTTCTACCGGCAAGTTATAAACACCAACGTCATGACAAAGTTTTTCTCCGGCTTGCAACATTAATTTTTCCAAATCTTCTTTTGTTTTTTCTACAATTTCTTCAATTCTTTGGGGCTGAATTCTGCCGTCTTCGATAAGTCTTTCCAAAGCCACTCTGGCAACTTCACGTCTGATTGGATCAAATGAGGAAAGAATTAAGCTGTCAGGTATTTCATCATCCATCACCACATCAACTCCCGTGGCTTGCTCAAAAGTTCTGACATTTCTGCCCTCTTTACCAATAATTCTTCCTTTCATCTCTTCATCAGCAAGCTTTACTCGAGAGGTAGTAAATTCGCTAATTACATCGGTTACTCCGTGTCTCATTGCATCTGCCAGAATCTCCTTTGCTTTTTCATCCGCAGCCAGTTTAATTTCATCTTCAGCTTCTTTTATTTTTTTGGAAATTTCCGCTGCCAAGTCTTTTTCTAAATTTTCCAGCAGGAGTTTTTTAGCATCTTCAACAGATATCCGGGAGGATTTCTCCAATTTTTCCACCAGATCTTTTCTTAATTTTTCCAAGGTTTCCAGTTTCTCATCAATTATTTTTTGCTTCTGGGAGATTTGTCTTTCTCTTTCTTCTAAAACACCTTCACGTTTGGCAAGTTCCGCCTCGCCGGAAGAAACGTTTTGTGTACCAAAATTTTTAGGACCAAATGTACGTTGCATGTGTGTTTTTGGAAATCAGAAAAAACCAGACTTATACCCGGCTTTGAGGAAGAAATGAAATGACCAAGTTCTTTGCTTCGTAAATAGAAGAACTTAATTTATTCATAAGTTACCTTTCTCTAATTTCCATTATTATTTTACCTGTTTTGTAAGGATTTTTCAATCCTTAGACTTATACTCAGGATTGATGTTGAGTTTCATTGAAATGTCGACAACAGTCTTTACCACTTCATATTCAAATCCACGTCTCATTAAAAATCCATAAGCCCTTTTCTTTTTTTCCAAATAGGGAAGTGGGTGCCAAAATTTCCATTTTTTTTCTAAGGCTTGTTTCGCTAATTCTTCTTCGCTTTGCTGATCCACCGATTCGCTGACTAACTGGTCAACTATTTCTTTTGCAATTCCTTTTTGAAAAAGTTCCTGCTTTAAGGCAATTTTACCCTTTTTCTTATTTTTTCTCCTTGACTGAACCCAGGCCTTAGCGAATTCTTGATCATTTAAAAGGCCTTTTTGTTTTAACTTATTAACTAAAAGTTCTACAGCTGCATCTGAAATTTCCTCTTTACCTTTAACTTTTCTTTTGAAAGAAAGATTCCTTAAATAATCCCTGACCTCTTTTTCTGACCTGGGCCTGATATTCCAAAGCGCATACACTCTCTCCATTAATTTCCCCACCTCTGCTTCAAACAACAACTGTTCCACATCGGATGTGGTAAGCTCTTTGCCCACCACTAATCTTCGTTCCACCACCAAGTCTTCATCTGCCCCAAAAGTAAAATTACCATCTAAAAAGATATTGAATCTGTGGAGATTTTTATTTTGTACTTCAACCGAAGTAATCTTGGGCATCTAGACAGTTTCTTCCACTATACCTGCTCCTTCTCCCAGTAGTGAGCTTGCCGAACCATCCTCTTGTGGACCCACTACTATTTTTTCTTCACCATTTTTTTGTTTTCCCCAAGCTTCTCTTATTTCTTTTTCCAGCTTCTCCGCTTCTTTTTTGTTTTCTTTCAAATAGACGGTGGCTGCCGGTCTGCCTTGGCCTAATAGTTTCTCCCCCCATTTAATAAATGCTCCTGACTTGGTTAAAATTCCCAGCTCTATTCCAACATCCAGCAGTTCCCCTTCGTGAGAAATACCGTTTTCATCCATATCAAATTCGGCAATCCGAAACGGGGGAGCCACTTTATTTTTAACTACTTTCACCCGGTGCCTTGATCCTACCACCACATCTCCTAGTTTGATATTTTCTATTTTTCTGATGTCCAGTCTTATCGAAGCATAAAATTTTAAAGCTAAACCTCCCGGAGTTGTTTCCGGATTACCAAACATGACACCGATTTTTTGACGCAGCTGATTTGTAAAAATTATAATTGTATTGGTATTGGAAACTGCACCTGTTAATTTCCTTAAAGCTTGAGACATTAATCTTGCCTGCATTCCCATAACCGCATCACCCATCTCTCCTTCAAGCTCTGCCCTCGGGACAAGTGCTGCTACAGAATCTATTACCAAAACATCAATCCCTCCGGAACGAATCAAGGCTTCAGCAATTTCCAAACCCTGTTCGCCGGTATCGGGTTGGGAAATCAACAGATCATCTAAATTAACACCGATTTTTTGAGCCCTTTGAGGATCCAGAGCATGCTCCGCGTCAATAAAAGCAGCTACCCCGCTTCGTTTTTGAGCTTCAGCAATGACATGCAAAGCCACTGTAGTTTTCCCTGAGGCCTCAGGGCCGAAAATTTCTACAATTCTGCCTTTGGGCAATCCTCCAACCCCTAATGCTAAATCTAAAGCTATGGAGCCGGTGGGGATAACTTGAGTGGTTAATTTTTCCGCTCTTTCGCCAAGTCTCATAATGGCTCCTGTTCCGTATTGTTTTTGAATTTGGGCCATGGCTGCAGAAATGGCAGCTTTTTTGGCCTCATCATTTTGAGCCATAAATTCACTTTATCCAAACTTTTCCCAAATGTCAAGTAATCAAAGTAGTCCTTGTACTAGTGTATGGATACATAAGTAAATAATAAAAAGAGTGTAGTAAGTTGAAAAAACATGCTAAAATAGTTTGTTTACGGGGAGTAGTATAGTGGTAACACGCCGCGCTGGGGGTGCGGCATCGGGAGTTCGATTCTCCCCTCCCCGACCAATTTTCAGTTTTCTTGTATTCCACCACCCAGTTAAACGGGTTTGAGGCTGTATTCGAAAGTAGTAAATTAAGCAAAAGTCTCTATTCCTCTGTTATCATCCCTCCAGCGAAGAAAATCTCACAAACTATCTTGCCATTAGTGATTATTTTCTCATTCCCCCTAAAATTGATCCAGCCACCTTGAACTTGACATCGATAAACTCTATTCCTCTCTGAATAAACAGCCTTTCCATTAAGTCTTGCCTTCTGTGCTTTAGTCATCAAAGCCCGTTTAAGAAAACCAAACTCATTTTGACTGTCCACCTTAGCTTGTTTTACTATCCCCCCATAGTAAACCATGCCCCAAACTGGTTTATTGTCTCGATAAATTACTTCTTGACCCTGAAACCTATCTTCGCCAAAATACTCATCTTCGTACCTTAAATTTCCCTCCTGATAAACTAAAGTACCCCTAGATCCTTTCCTGCTAGGTTTCCCCTTATCCATTCCACCAGCCCAAGTTTTTATCCTGGCTTTAGCTATAAAAGATACCAACTTTATTACCTTACTCATTCTTATCTATAAAATCCAAAGTTCTGCAGTAATCTACTTGCTGTCTAAACTCAGGTTTTTCTCTGGCCCGAGCAATGATATCTGCTAAATCTTCATCTGGTACTCTACCTAAATAAAACATTCCGCTCATCGGATTCATTCTATCATTAATTGACCAACTGCATGCAGTCACTACTCCGTTTGGCAAAATACCGAGTGATTTCCAGACTGCCGGACATTGTCCCTTACCTCTTAACAAATCCAGAGAATGTTGGAAAAATACTTGAGTAAGTCCTCGGAAATTCTCTACAAATTCCATTACCCACAGATACTCATTATCAGTAGGAATTTTCTCTAAGAACTTCTTACCTCGTCCTACTGGATAAAATCGTAATAATTCCCATTCGGGACAACCGATTTCACACAAAAAGGCGTAAACTGCCTCCAAATTTTCCTTTCTCATTGTCAGTGGGAATAAAGGCGTTACTCCCCTTGTTTTAACCCCCACATCTATCAATTGTCTCATCGCTCTTGCCGACGACTGGGCATAGCCACGTGGCCTGGCTGAATTAGCCACTCCTGGCACTGTATCAAGGGTAAACTCTACGATACTCACTGCTCGGCAAACTTCTAGTTTCCGCTGATTCATTCTAGCGCCAGTTGTGCTGATTCCAATAGCTTCTTTTGGAAAAATCCGGGTAGCCTCCTCTACAATCAGTAAATCTTCTTCTCGAAATAGCGGGTCTCCTCCGGAAAAGTCCACTTCAAACTTCCCTTCAGCTAACTGTTTCAAAATCGCCATCTTCTGTTTAAAATCCAACTCGCCGGATTGTTGTTGTGAGCCTATTGGTTTCGCAGACACACAACAGATAGCACAATCCCACGGGCACTCCTGGGTTAAATTCCAAATTACATCCATTTGTTGTTCTTTTACCATAATTAGCTAGTGTTCAAAAAATACTTGGGTTGGTAATCCGTATGTTCGACCCAATAAATCAATTTTTTGCTTTACTCGAGGCCAATAATCGCCAGGGTTCTTATGTACTTCTGTGTAAAAGGCTAATAACTCCGGAAAGTGTTTCTCTACTAACGCTCGAACTTGGGGCCAAATACTCCCCCGCAGGTTCAAGTTTTCTGCCATTACCAAGTTTACCCTACAAGCCTGAGCCATCTCAAACAATGATTTTAAATCGCTAATCTTCGGCAAAATCGGCCCCAAAAATACATAAGTTGCTATACCTCTATTATTTAACTCTTTTAGAGCATGTTTTCTTTGTTCGACAGAAGCTGAATATGGTTCAAAAATCCTTCTCCCTTCATCATCAGTCGTCGACAAACTTAAACCTACATCACAGTTCCGCAATTGCGTCAATATATCTACATCTCTCAATACCAAATCTGATTTAGTTAAAATAGATATT
>CAZKAW010000012.1:8652-25436 GCA_964551255.1 uncultured Gammaproteobacteria bacterium | reverse complement strand
TGGCAACAGAGGAGAGATAACCACCCACTGTTTATCAGTGAGTGTAACCATAATATATTCAGTTTATCAGATAATCAGGAGGTTTTGAAATGGGCTCTAGATTAGTTTAGCACATGTGGATTTTGTTTGATATTGGTTACAGTCTGGTTTAATTTTTCTTCCAGAGCCTCTGCTAACAGAGGTATTTGAGCAGAGTATTCCTCAATTTTATCTTCCATTTCCAGACTGTCAGCAGGCAGAGCTTTAATAACATTTAATTGTTCAGGAGTAAGCCGGTCAATGACTGTATCAATGATCACTCCATTTAGATAATTTCTGATCTTTGGAGATAAAGAATCCCGTTGATCACCCGGCAGATTAACAAACATAGGTGAACCTAAGATTTCTAAAACCAAACTTTCAAGATGAGCGTCAATTTTTTGATCCATATTACTTGGTTGCTAATTTTTCAATAACACTTTTTACAGACTCATCAAAGTTTAACTTAAAACCCACCGGCAGTCGAGTATGTAAAGTTTGACCAGGAACGCCCCACTCCGGCACAGCTATGCCGGATTTTAGACAAAGCTGTTTAGTAACCTGCAGGATTTCAGCATTAGTCGGTTTGCGACCCAGGGCATTTTCCAAATAAGTTGATGTTGTTGCCCAAGGATTAGAACCACTTTGTAAGGGTAAGGTATCTGGTAAAGAATCTAGTTCAGCTGGGATAGGTAGTTTATCTGGTAGAGTTGAGGTTACATCCGCTACGGGAGGTTCAGTTACAACTGCGGTAGGCGTTTCAGGTAAAACAGCTGCGGGAGGAGTTACCACTGAAGGTTGAGGAGATGGAGGAACTTCAGGAGCTGCTGGTGTAACAGCAGCCTCTACTGCCGGTGTGACCAGTGCAGGTTCTGCTGTGGTTACAGCCTCCGGTGCAGCATCAGGTGTTACAGGTTGGGGTATTTCGGTAGGGATAGGAGTCCCAGTAGGCGCTGGTGTCGGAGTTTCAGTGAGAGTTGGTAAAGGAGTAGTGACCGCCGCACCAGCTTCAGTTATAGGTGTGGGGGTTTCTGTGGGGATGGCAGTCACTGTGGCTGTAGGTGTGGTGGTTGGAGTAGCAGTAGCTTCTGCTGGAGGTTGACCAAGAAGATGTTCTCTGATTGCCTGCCCAACCCCAGAGGCAGTTCTACCTGCCTGTTCGGCAGCAGCTGAAACTTGTCTCCCAGCTTCTTGCATGAACTCTGGTACCTGAACATTCACTTCTGGCAAATTGACCTGGGGTAGTTGAACCTCAGGCAATTTAAGTTCCGGTAATTTAAATCCGGATAGATCAGGTAATTTTAAACTAGCTAATTGATTTTGTAACCAGGGGTTTTGGGAAATCTGCTCTAAAGCCATTTCAGCCAAAGTTCCTCCCACGACTCCTCCTACTGCTCCAAAAGCTGCTCCTCTTAGAGCTGCTTTAGCTATTTTCCCACCACTTGTAATCTTTAACTTATTTTTCAGTTCTGACCCCAGACCAGCGTCGGTACTTGGAGTAAATTCCTTCCACTGACGACGGTACTCTAATATGGCTGCGCTACCAGCACCTGAAGCTGCACCTAAAATAGCTAATTGAGCTGTTCCTACACCAGATATACCTAAGGCCAATCTGACAGCTGTTTTGGCTCCTGCCCCGGCTAACCCCCCTGCAATCATATCTCCAAGTGCTGACCCAAGAAATTGACGATCCCTCAGTTTAGCTACCGTTCTTTTAGAAACTTCACCGACAATATCCGGTCTGGGAACTCTTCCGGTTACATTCTCTACGGCTTTAGAGAGAGATTCTCTAACATGAATGGAACTAAAAAGCTCGCTTACCCTGCCAATACCACTTCCTGTTGCCTCAAGGCCTCCTCTAGCAAGATCAGAACTGCCTTGGCCTAACTTTCCAGCAGCTTTCTTTATAGCGTCAAAGCCACGGGATAATTTTCCCGGCTGGTGCGAGCCTCCGCCCAGATCCCACGGTTGGTCAGGGCCTCCTATGGGTTCAGTCGAATCTCCCCCCGGTATTCCAAATGCATTTGTAGAACCTGGTTCAGGCATAATAAATATTATCTAACAAATAAAATCCATTGTCAAACATCCTATTATAGGTTATTTTATCCGATCCAGATTCCGATCCAGTTTGGAAGAGCCTAAAGCGATATAAGGACCAACAGTTGTCTCACTGTTTCCTAGAGGCTGACGCTCATCAGGGTCCTGTTTGGCTCCGCGGTCGATGACCGGATACCCGTTTTGGCGGATTGCCTCAATGATTTTTTCATGGAGTTTGTGAGCTAATTTTTGACTAGCTTCCCGATGCCTGTCACTGTTTACCGCTGCCCTATTTGGCCAGTAGGTTTCTGCTCCGGACTGGGAGGGATCGGGAGATCCGTTAAGATGTACTGATAGGTAAAGGATATTGTAGCCTCTTTGGGTCGGGTCTGGCCGCAGTTTTTCCTCCATTTTCAAAAGCAGGGCTTTACGTTTCTGCAACCTTTCAATCGGGGAAAGAATACCATCTTTGTCCAAGTCTAAATCATTAGGGTTTTCCGGCCTTAACACCACTGCAATATATTTACCCTGAGTTTGCTGGTAAACCTTTTCGGCTATCATTTGAGTGAGTTTCCAGGTGAGATCCTTTTCTAATAGAGTTCCGCCCTCAGGTTTCACCCCGGAAGAACCTGGATCGGATCCGCCATGGCCCGGATCGAGTCCGATAATGGCTTCAGTGTCTCCATAGTGTTCTATTAAAGCTTCCGTATGAGCAGAAGCAATAGCTTCTAAAACCTTATTACGTTTGTCTGTCAGTAAACCGGCAAGCTCCTTGGTGAAGATTGACTCTGTCAGGACTGAATCATGGGAATCACGCAGCTTACCGATCCATTCCTCAACTTCATTATAAGGTAGCTCTTCAGGATAAAGGACGCGTTCTAACTTAGGAAGGATAACTTGTAGTTCGTCTGCAGGTGCATGTTTAGCTGCCTGATCTAAAGCTTCACCCACAGCTTGACGCACTCTGGCATAATATTTACCTCTGATATCCGATGAATGAGGGTCTCCACCGGCTATTTTGGTAATAGATACACCGGGAATTCCGGCCCCCACCACTAAATTTTGGTTTGAAATTACCAGACGGTTAATAGCAGGCATTTCACCCACTTTCCATTGCCCCTGGGTAATTTTATTCCAAAGAAGTTGTGGCAAAAGCTGAAAAGATTGCTGGCTGAAAATAGGAGGTAGAATCGTATCAATCTCAAAATCTGTCTCAACTGCGCCTTCACTCACCTTATGATTTAAAAGATTACGGATAGAGTCATAAATTTTGATTGCCTCAAAAGCGTTTTGTCCTCTTTCCTGCAACTTTTTAATCAGGCCATTGACTATCAGTTGCTGTCTGTCAATCCGGTCGTAGTCTCCACCACTGGAACCCAGGCGCGACCTGGCTATCGCTACGGCCCTTGTTCCGTCAACAGTATGTACGCCTTTTGTCATAGATGTGACTGTTGGGTCATTGAAGGGTTTTTCAATATCTACTTCTATAGTGCCTACAGTTTGGTTGATTAAGTCCTCTAGTAAATCAAATCTTATTACCATAGCCAAATCTAGTGGTAAATTAACGGCATTTTCCAAGGCCTTTCTAGCAAGTTCTATCCCGCCTACGGCAAAAGCCTGGTTAATCCTGGAATTTGCGGCACTGCCGGTTTTTTTAAGCACCAGCGGATCCATTAAATCTCTAGGAATAGAAATTAAAGTTAAACTGTTGGAAGGCATGTGGTAGGAAAATACCATGATGGAGTCGGTCAATCGGTCTCCCCCGTCAACCCCCAAAAGCAATCCGTTAATTCGATTTTCCGCTCTTTCCAGATCAACTCTTGAAAGAAAATCCGGATCTTCTCTTGCTCTTTGTTCACGTTTTTCGACAACTTCTTTATAAATTCTAGGGGCAATCACTCCTCGCAGTAAATCCTCTTTCTCAATTTTTATTTCTGGGGTAGGAATTTTTTCTGTGGGTTTGGGTGTTGGACTGACAGTAGCAGTTTGGGTAGGTTTGGTTGTAGGAGATGGTTCAGACGTAACAGTCAAGGTTGGTTTAGGGATTTCTGTGGCTGGTGGCACAGCAGTTAATTGGAGGGCGGGGATAAACTCTTTGGGGGGCCTGGGTTGAGGAGTAGAGGTTGAAACTTCAGATGTTTCAGGTGGGGCAGGTTTAGGCGGTTGGTATCCTCCTAATACCGAGGCAGTACTTATTAAGGCGGCTCCCCCAGCCAATGTTAATTTTTTTCCTGTTGATAGACCCTTTTTCTTTTCTCTTTCATAAATCTGAAGTTCTTGATTCAATAGATTTAGGCTGGCCGAATCCCCCAGTAAAATTTGTCTCCGGTTCAATCTTTGAAGAAGTTGAGGATGTTGGTTAAGCTCTTGATGAATTCTGCTGCTATTCCAACCAATGGGAATTCTTCCTCCTAGAGCGGTAATTTCCGCAGCTCTTATAATTTCGTAGGCAAGTCTGGCTTGCTCAGGAAGGAAAAGAATTTGGGTGGCCAGCCAGAGTTTATCAGAATCATTTAAATTGAGATTTTTTGGTCTGCCCTCAATAAGTTTTTGTTTCAAATATTCTGCTTCCTGTCTATCCTGATCGGCAGTTTTCAAAACTCCTTTACCTTTGGCAAATAATTTTCCACACAAAGCCAAAGATAAATAAGCTGCGTTAGACGGTTTAAGTAACTTTAACCTGTCAACAGAAATATGACTGATTTCGGGTAAAGCAGAAGGCAATTCCTGGGTATCCATTTTAGATTAATAGCAATCTATCTTTAGTATAGCACCTTGTAACTTATCTTCCATTCTGTTAGTACAGGTTCAGAATTTAACAAAAAGCTGTTTGCCAATAAAGCAAAGGTTACCACATCTAACTTTTGGCGAAGCTATTCAGGGGCAGAAGTAGATTATATAGAAAAAACTACCAATGAAGAGCTAAAAGGTTTTGAGTTTAAGTATGGTACTGGGGCTTTGAGTAAAGGAGCAGGTTCGTTTACCGGTGAATATGGGACAAAGGTGCAGCTAGTCAACCAGAAAAATTACTTGGATTTTATACTTGCTTCTTGATATTTTACCAGCATCTTTGTTATACTTGACAAAAGGCCTCAAGAATATGAGGCTTTTTTTGTACAAAATGCCCAATATAATTTCATTTTTAAAGGAGGTTAGAGAAGAGTTAAACAAGGTAGCCTGGCCCGGCAGGGAACAAACAATAAGGTATACAGTTTTGGTAATCCTGGTAGCTGTGACTGTAGGACTTTTTTTGGGAGGCCTGGATTACCTTTTGACGCTTTTTACTCAACTTATATTAAGTAACTATGAAAGATAACAAACAGTCATCAGTTCTCAGTTCTCAGTTGTCAGATGAAAGTTCACCTGTTATCAGTTCTACAGTTGAAGAATCAGAAACTGAAAAACAAACACCTGACCAACCAGAATCCGAAAACCGACAACAGAAAACTGATAACAATAATCCGAATGCTAAATGGTATGTGGTTCATACCTACTCCGGCCATGAAAATAAAGTGGCCCACACCTTAAAACAAAGAATTGAATCCGAGCATCTGGAAGAGAAAATTTTGGAAGTATTAGTCCCCACCCAGGATAAAATTGAAATAAAGTCCGGCAGAAAAGCCACTGTCAAGGAAAAAATCTTTCCCGGTTATATTTTGGTTAAAATGGATTTGGATGATACCTCCTGGCTGGCTGTCCGTACCACCCCCGGGGTGACCTCATTTGTAGGCATGGGCAATAAACCCACTCCTATTTCTGATGCGGAGGTAGCTACCATCGTTAAATTCACCCAAGCAGAAGCCCCGGTTTATAAACAGGTTTTTGGAGTGGATGACACTGTTAAAATTGTGGACGGGCCTTTTGCTGACTTTATTGGGAAAGTAGATAATGTTGACCAGGAGAAAGGTAAAGTCAAGGTATTAGTCTCTATTTTTGGCAGAGAAACACCTGTAGAATTGGACTTCTTACAAGTACAGAAAATCTAACATAACTAAGATACAATGACCAAGATACAAACAAATTCTAAATTTTAATATTTAAAAATTTATTATTGTTTGGAATACTTGTGTCTTAATATTTGGTTATTACTCCTGAAAGGAGTTAATGTGGCTAAAAAAATAAAAACTTACATTAAAATAAACTTACCGGCCGGGGCTGCCACAGCTGCTCCTCCGGTGGGTACAGCTTTGGGTCCGCACGGCTTGCCTATTATGGAGTTTGTCAAAGCTTTTAATGAAAGAACCAAAGAAAGATCAGGCAATATTCTGCCTGTTGTCATCACAGTCTATGAAGACAGGACTTTTTCTTTTATTACCAAAGAGCCTCCTGTTGCTGAAATGATTAAAAAAGCTTTAAGCTTGGAAAAAGGCTCAGGCAACGGTCTAAAAGAACCTGTGGGCAGTTTAACCCGGGTCCAGGCCCGGGAGATTGCCAAGGCTAAAATGCCTGATTTAAATACCAAAACCCTGGAAGCTGCTGTTAAAATTGTGGAAGGAACAGCACGCTCTATGGGCGTGAAGATACAATAACCAAGAAACAAATATTTGGACACTTGTATCTTGGAAAGCTTGGTTATTACGACTGAAAGGAGTCAATGTGGGTAAAACTAAGATAAAAACTATTGATGATAGCCAACCAGTTGAGGAAAAGCCTAAAAAGAAGGCTGCCAAACCCAAAGATGAGTTGGTAGAAAAACTTAAAGCTGAGCTGGGAATGGATCAGAACAACTCAGAAAAACCCAGTAAGCCGGAAGGTCAGATTTCCGGTGAGTCTGATATATCTGAAACTACCGGTAAACAGAGTCTTTCCGAGTTTTCCGAAAAAACCAAAGTTCAAAAAATAGAAAAAGCTGGTAAATCCAAGCCCAGATCCAAAAAATATCTGGAAGCTTCCAAAGATCTGGATAGATCCAAAGCCTACCCTTTGCCTCAAGCGGTTGAACTGGTCAAAAAAGTATCCTATGCCAAATTTAATGGCACATTAGAAGCCCATATCAATACTCTTCAGGCAGGCATTAGGGGTTTAGTTGCCCTGCCATTTGCCTCCGGGAAAAGCTTGCGCATCTTAGTTTTCGGCCCTTCGACTTCGCTCAGGACTATAGAAACAGAAGGTATAGTTTTTGGTGATGATTCTACTATTGAGCAAATCAGTAAAGGTAAGGTGGACTTTGATCTGGTAATTACTACCCCCGAGTGGATGGCAAAGCTTGCCAAAGTAGCCAAAATTCTAGGCCCCAGAGGGCTGATGCCTAATCCCAAAAATGGCACCATTACTGATGATCTTAAAAAGGCAGTAGCATCTTTTCAGGCTGGCAAAACAGAGTACAAAACAGAAAGCAAAGCTCCTGTTATTCACCTTCCTATGGGTAAACTAAACCAGCCCGATGAGGAGCTTATTTCCAACATCAAAACCCTCTATCAAACAATCGGTAAAACCAGGATTAAAAAATTAAGCCTTTCCCCCACCATGGGAGCCCCGGTTAAGGTGGATTTAGGTTCTATTTAATCTAATATTTTCTTTGTAAAAACTTTCCGGAAAATTAACCTTAAATCAAGCTTGAGAAAGAAAATAGATATAAGTCCAAATCCCAGTATAAAAATAGCCGAAAGCAGGTGGCTCAACACCACCATAGCTGAGGCCAGATTAGTATTAATTCCGAATACTCCGGAAAGTATCAATAGCCCGGAAGCTTCAGCCGAACCTACATAACCCGGAGCAGCCGGAATCAGGTAAGATAAAGCAGACAGCATCTGCCCCAAATACATCCTCAAATAATCCTGGCTTACCCCCAAAACCTTAAAGGTAAAGTACCAAATAGCAGCATCAGCCCCGTAAGCCAGAATGGTAAGAATAATCATCAGCCCCAAATCTTTAGGATGCCTGTTAAGAATGGAGAAGGATTGTAAAATGAAGTGACTAAAATTCTCAAACTGTATCTTAATAGACTTTACTATAAATAGATGTTTCAAAAAACTGACTAATTTTTTGGCAAAAAATGTATTAAAAATAGCCAAATAAGTTAAGGAAAGTCCAATAAAAAGTATAATAATTATAATTGTTATAAACATTATGCTAAGAGTGGTCGGAATTAAGAAAAAGAGGATTGTTGCTAGTAGCAATACTGCCAAAAAATCCACAAATCTGTCTAAAAATACCCAAGTTATGGATTTTCCCAACTCCAGCTGATATTTTGCGTTTAAATATACTCCTTTGGCTATCTCACCAGCCCTGATAGGGATAAAAAAATTGAGCATCATAGCTGCCCCGTTCAAAAAGATTAAATCCAAAAGTGGCACATTTTTAACCTCGGCCAAAAATATTTTGAGCCTTATGGCCCTAATTACCAGTGATAAAAGCAAAAAGAAAAAAATAGCCGGGACAAAAGCCAAATTTATATCGGATAAAGTGTTAATTATTTGAGTCAAATCTACAAAACGGGACCAGATAAAGATTAAAACTAAACCCAACAAGGTATTAAGCAGGATTTTAATCATCGGTTGTAATTACTCCTGTTAACAATATACACTATATTTATATGTTTGTTACACTTACCCAAAAAATACTTCTGGGAATATATATCTTTGTGGTTTTGTCCATTCCTATTGGGGCATACTTGGTTTCTCAACAACAAACTATCAAAAGCCGGGCTGAGGAGGATTCTGCTCCCATAGTCAAAACTGCCCCCAAACCCACTACCTCACCGGCCAAAGAGCTTTTGAGCACCACCCAGTCTAATCTAAGTAATACCCTTCTAAGTACTCCTCAGCCTTCTCCCGAGGCCTCCACCCCCACTATCGCCACTTCTTTTGGGCCAACCTTGTCTTTAAAGATAAGCCTGGAAGGTAGACCCGCTGACAATCAAGCCACCAAACTGTTTGTAGGAATTTTGGAGGGAGCACTTTCCACCAACCCCAAGTTTTTATTAAGTTTCAGTGTGGATTTAGCAACTTCCGGGGAATATTCTAATTTGTCTTTGGCAGGGCTCACTTCCGGCACTCAATATACCGCCCTGTTAAAAGGTGCTGCCCAGATTGCCTCCTCTGCTACTTTTACCATGTCTCCAACTGTTTCCAATTTAAATGAAGGGCAGGCTGTAACCTTAATAAGCGGTGATTTAAATGATGATAATGTTATCAACTCGGCGGATTATGCCATAGTTCAAGGAGCTTTGGGAAAGACTAAAACTTCTTCAGGTTGGAATGAAAATATTGATTTTAATTTGGACGGGGTGATCAATATTTTTGATTTGGCAATAGTCAGCAAAAATATAGGCAAGACCGGCGAGTCAGGGGCTTGGACTTCTACCCCTGCAGCCAGTTCTTCAGCCTCACTTGCTCCGTCAGTGGGTGGACCGGGCCAAACTTCCGGTTATTGGCTCTGGATCCCTAAATAACACCCTCTAGTATTTGACAAGAGGATATTGTTATGCTATGATTTATTTCTTCTATGAAAAAGGCAGTTTATTCAGCTATATTTTTGGCTTTAATGGGAACCTTGCTGGCTTCCCAGGTGGCCATGGTCAGCGCTGTCCAAAACCCAACCTCAAGCCCAATCACCTCCCCTATCACCTTTTACCAGCTGATGGGTAAAGTCAGGTATCAGATACCGGGTTCCAAAGTGCCTGCCGGAGGAGTAACCATTAATATCTTAAACAGGGACACCAAACAGGTTGTGACTACCCAAACAGGCAATGACGGGTTTTATACCATTACCCTGGCCCCGGGCAAATATTCTATAAGCGCTAAAGACTTATTAAATACCAGGTTTACTCCACTTAACAGGTTACGAAAAATAACCAACTCTAATGTCACCAATGTTAACTTTACCGGGCTATTAAGGTAAACTTGGGTTAGTGATAAATACCCTGGCCCTAACCCTGCTTTTCATCTTACCCTTGTTGGTTTTTCCTTTTGGCATCTCTTATTTTGAAACCCCCAAAGTCATTTTGGCCCAGGTTTTAATTGACCTTTTGGCAGTAGTCTGGTTTTTAAAAACTGCCCGTATAAACTTTAAGTCATTTTCCAAAACCCAGCTGGTCTTAAGCTTGGCTCTTTTGGCATTAACCATCCTCCAGCTGATTGTATTTAACCCCGGCCAGCTTCTTTTTGGCAATGTTTTCAGGCTCCAGGGGATATTTTTGCTTTGGCATCTTCTTATCTTTTCCCTGATATCCAGCACTCTTAAGCTGCCTGGGAAAACATCTACGCTGGCTTTATTTTCTTTGACAGCTCTGGTAGTTTTGGCCCTGATTTTTGGTCAAAATCTGACAGGCAGGGCTATAGGCACCTTGGGTGAACCAAACGCTTTGGCAGCTACAGCCGTATTTTTCTTCCCTTTTGCCTTCTTAAAACAAAAACTGCCCGTTAAAATATTAAGTTTTATATCTGCCATGCTGATTATCATCCTGTCCGGCTCAAGGTCAGGCCTGGTGGCCTTTATTTTGGAGAGTATCTTTCGATTACTTTCTATAAAATTTAGTATCAAACCAGCTCTGGTATTTATCTTAATACTTTTATTCTTAAGTTTAACCCTGCCCTTTTTAGAGGCCCGGCAAAGGCCCAATTTACCTGAGTTTAGGTTTGAAAATAGGGCTGAAGTTTGGCAGACAGCCTACCAGGCAGGGTTAAAATCCCCCATATTTGGACATGGGTTTGGCAACATCACTAAACCCTTAAACACCAGCTCAATACTACTAAGTAGTAACATACAGTATCAGTTTGTGGACTCAAGCCACAATATCTTCTTAGATTTCTGGGTCCAGGGAGGAATATTAGGCTTGGGGATACTGGTGTCACTGATCGTTTTTTCCATCAAAGGGCTGGTGAAAAACTCCAAAATTTTAGAACTGGCAGCTTCAGTTGGGGTTTTAACAGCCCTGTCATTTAACCCGGCCGGCATCACTACCCTTTTAGCTTTCTGGTACCTTCTGGGCCAGGGGTTTACTAAACCCCATAGTTTATGGTAGAATTGAGTCGGCATGGAAAGAATACACGAAGCTAAGTCAGGCTACAGGTGGAGAGGCTACAACTTAGTAGGTGAGGCGCTTGACCTTGAACTGATAAGGGGAAGTTCAGAGATAGATCAACTTTGGGAAGCTGAAATGTCTAGGCTGTACGGACAACAGCTTGATTTTGCTGCCCTGTCAAACTTGGCAAGAAGATCAAGTGATTGGGCCCGTAATGCTTTGGCCAGGGCTTATGAATGGGCCTTGGGATCATCCCCCAGGCAGAAAACAGGCATCAAGTTAATCACCGTCTATTCATTAAAGGGTATAGTCAGTGGGGCCCAAAGGGTCCAAAAAGAACATCCCGGGGTGGACATAGATTATGTAGAATTGGTCCAAAACAGGTTGGCCAAAATGAGTCAATATCTGCTGGAAAAAAAACATATTCCTAAAGAAGGAGAGAACTGGAATTTGATACAGATAGTTAACACCCTAACCTATAAAACCGGCTTGCTAATGGTTGCCGGAGAGCTGATAGTTCCCGGGGATAATAAACCCGAAGATATCTATGTTGACCCTGAGGATGAAGTGGTCAGAAAACACACTGCAGAATTGGTTAGACAGGCGGTTATTGATGGCTTGTCAGATAGAGCAGGTTTGGTTATCAGCTCGCGTTTTGGTTTGGAAGATAAAGCTAAAATGACCAGAGAGGAAATTGCACAAAAGTTGGGTATCACTTACGAACGGGTCCGTCAAATTGAGGCTCTTACCCTAAGGAAGTTGAGAAAATTAACAGTATTGAGATCATTACAAGGCCATGAAGATCAACCCTCACAGCTTCAATTACTGTTTAATAGTTATGTCAATGCCATGCACATGGGTGATTACCAGAAAGCATCATCCTATGCCAAAAAGGTAGTAGATTACTATCTGGCATTACTCTCTATGGTTAGAAACCTGGGGGAGGGAATCAAAGATGTAGAAGATCTTATGGAAAAGGCCAAAGACAGGGAAAATTTCCCCATGGGAAAAAACAGGTATGTTGATGAGCTGCGTTACTATTTCAGGATGCAGGAGAAGGCAGCACTACTCACCTCCCGGGTTGAAGACCCTTCGGTCTGAGCTCAGGGTCGAAGACTTGCAAAGCTAAAATTTTAGGGCACCTATACCTTCAAGACAAGTAAACCGAATAGATATTACAACCCCTAGGTGCTAGGGGTAAAAATTGATATTTTTGAAGCTAATTTTCTTCAAAATACATCTCTACTATTTATATACTATTATTTCTGCTTTTATTTTATGTTGATGTGAGACAAATTATTTGTAATGCATTTCTTACAGGGATTGTATATAATAGGGTTATTATGTCCTCTCAAACAAAAGATCTACAATTTAAGGTATTAATTGAACAGGATGAAAACGGGGTTTTTGTAGCCTCTGCTCCTGCAATACCTGGATGTCATACTCAAGGAGAAACCTATGAAGAAGCAATAAAAGGAATAGAGGAAGTGATCCAATTATGTCTTGAAGTGGCAAAAGACGATAAAGAATATAGAGAAAAGATTGATTTTAGTGAGGTATCAGAGAAAAAACCTCGTTTCCTTGGAGTTGTAAATGTCCCTGTTCATCTCGGTTTCTCTTTATGAGTGGTTTATCTCCAATCAAAGCCAAAGAACTGATTAAAATCTTTCGGAAAATTGGTTTTATAGAAAGAAGACAAAAAGGAAGTCACCTCTTTTTATCCCATGAAGATGGAAGAACAACAGTTGTGCCAGTTCATCCCAGTAAATCAATCGGCATTGGTCTTCTTCGCTCAATCTTGCGTGATATAAAATTATCCCCAGAAGACTTTGGAAAACTTAAATAACTATGAATTTGATATTAAACCTATAGTTATGTTATAATGCCGGGTTATGATCAATCCAGAGCATTCTGTAGCAAATATAACAGTAGATTATAATGGCAACTTTGCCAGAAGCTTAAATTGGAATCAGGCTAATCTAGATGAATTTGCCAGAGCTTCCGATCTAAGAACCAGAATAACAATAAAAGAGGGTGCTTATAGACCCCGATTTGTTACTGATACTTTAGGGGATGTTTTAATAAGGAGACATTTCGCTACCCCTCTAGATATTTTTGGTCGACACACCTCTGTTAGAAGGAGAGTAACTACTACAACTGACTTTAAAGCTGGAGAAGCTGCAATAATTCTGGATCATCACATAATTAGCTATGATGTTGTACAAAGATGCAAGGGCAAAATTGATGACAGACTATTTGCTAAACAGTTAAATTCTGCAGTCATTGACGGGTTATCAAATGTGCTTGCCCAGGAAAAGAGAGCCCAACTTTTATCCAGCTTGTCTATTGATGGTAAACATCTTGCTACCACCGGATTATTGGTGGGAATTATAGGTGGAATCTCTTATGGATTCATTGTTCTCCATCCCTTTGGCGCCCTGTTTAACTTTCTTTTTCCTCCTAAACCAATGACCGGAGATCCTTTTATCGATTTTCTTAGATATGCGTCAGGTCTGAGTTGGAAGTTTGCAGGTGTAGTTTATGATTATGGCCTTAGTCTCATAGCTTTGATGCAAACTACATTATTTTTAATAGAAGGGGTAAGAAACTTATCTCTAGCAGTGGGAAAAGATAACTACATTAGATCTTTAGGAGATTTGAATCCATTAAGGCATGTTAACAATTTCACCATGGGAGAAATATATCTTGTCACAAAAGGTAGAAAAATAGTTACCTTATTGTAAATCTAGCTGACCATTTAATTATACAGTTTCTTAAATCCCACTTAAACTGGATACAACTGACAACTGAACAACCTCATAAGGCTGGACTCCTTCTGTCTTAAGCTCAGGCTATTCGAGGCTCTGAGGAGTCCTCAGGTCTTCGACTCCGAGGTCGCTCAGACTCGAGGAGCTCTCGAAGAGGTCGTCCCCTTGCAAAGCTAAAAATCCATCAGTTGCAGATTCTCTATCCCGGCAAAGTCTTTCTGATTAAGTGTGGCCAGCTTCAAACCGTTGATGATGGCAGTGGCAGCAATGGCAGCATCAACAGTATCTATCGGACGGGCCAGTTCCCTTTCTATCTCCCCTGCCAGTTTTGCCACCTCAAAGGTATAAGGTAAAATCCTGTATGGATTAATGATCCCTAAAATCCACTCCTGTACCCCTTTCTCTTTGGTGCTTTGGCCGGCAAAGAGCTCCTGGATAGTTAAAGTAGTAATTGCCCCCTCAAAAGGTTCAATTTGATGAAATAACCGGCTCAATACAGAATCCGGGGCCTCTTTTTGGCGCAGGTGGTCAATAATAATATTAGTGTCTATCACCACCATGCCCTTTTTCTCCTTTGGGAACTTTCAAGTTCTAATCTTTTTTTGGACTTTTCATTTTTATAATACGGGCCTGCTAAAATGCCTTGGGTTTTTTTAAGAAGTTCAAGATATACCTTTTTTTAATCCTGGGATTCCTGCCTGCTTAATACTGATCTGACAGGGTAAAGCCAGATGCTATCTCCCCTGACTGTCAAGTTTAAGAGGGTGCTTTTACTAATATTTAAGTCCTCCCTGACCTTTTTGGGAATAACAATCTGGCCTTTTCCATTTGGTTCAACAATAAATCCTACTTTCATACTGGTAATATTTTATTACAAATATCTAAAAAGTCAATACCTTTATCCTCAAAGAAACTTGCTATGGGCTTATACTTTATGGTAAGATATGCTGCTATGTCAGTAGAAAATCCACATTTTAAATCAGCAGTTGTCATAGGTGACAGGTTATATCATGGCTTTGGTTTAAGAAAGGCCTTGCTAATGGAAGTAGGGGAAGAGGCCTGGCAAAACCCACCTGCAAATTTCCCCCTTGAGCGGTGGAGAAGGGATTTAGAAATCTGCCTAGTATATGCTTTTGAGCCTGATTTAACATTGCAGGATTTGGCTGATACATTTAGGCTCACCAGAGAGAGAATCAGACAGATTGGTAATGCCACCTTATCTACCCTATGGGATATGAACCCGGGAGTCCAAAGACTGATCCCCTCCTTGGAAGAGATGTTAGCTTACCAAAAACCCCTAAGTTTGGAGTCAAGGAAAAAGATTTCAGCAGCTCAAGGCGGTTTAAGCTTGACAGCCAGCTTCCATGCTTAGGAAGGGAGCTTCTACTGAAGAAATTAGGGCTTTGATAGCTTCTCGAGGATTATCTTCCGCAGCAAAAAATATAAGTGATGTAAGAAGACGCCTGAAGGCTTGGGGCCAGGGAGAAATTCCATATCTTAAAAGGTTGCCAAGTGAGAACAGACAGCTGGTCGCCTCCCTAATGGATAAAAACAAACCAGACCAAGAGGTGGCCGGGCTGCTGGATCAGGTAGATTTTAGTTTTATTCAACATTATGGAAGGCAAAAGGACAGCCCTATAAAAAGTGTTTTTAAATTGGCCCGGGAGGCCGGTTACCATTTGAGGCCTCGAGATATCCATGAACTTTTAGAGGCTCTGGAAAAGGCTTCTCCGCCTGTCCCGGTGGGAAAAATAGTCCACGAAGTCAAAAACGGCCCGCAAAAAGGCCGGCCTGTTTATTATGTTATAGCCTCCATTCATGCCCAAAGGGCCACTGAAGCCTGGAAAAATGACCCGGGTTTAAAACCATACCTGGAAAATCCGGTCAAAATGCTTTGCGGGAGTGATTACAGTATCCCTACCACCACTCAACTGATGAGGAAACGAGGATTCCAAAGCGTAGGCACTCTTTTAAAAGAGTTGGGGGTAAAATTAGGTAATAGAGGAGTCAGTGGAATGAAAGAGTTTTTTTCAGACAGATGGTGCCCGGTGCCCATATTTGTATATGGAACAGTAAGGTCTTTTTACTATCCTGCAGACCAAAAAGAGGCCTTAGCCGAGTATATTAAGCAGACTTCAGCCTCAAAAATTGGGGCCTTGTGAAGCTAAACTGGCTATTTGACAAATTGTACCGTAATCAAATAAAATATAATGGCTTAAGACAGTGTGCTTTCTAAAAAGAAGTAAGTCACACCGAGGCGAACAATTGAAAGATTTTTTCATTTGACGCGCTTCGGGCGCGTTTTTTTAACTTGTCCTGAGCGGAGTCGAAGAACTTGTGGTGAGCGGAGTCGAAGGACTTGTGGTGAGCGGAGTCGAACCATGGCTAAAACTAGAGCGCAAAAAGAACAAACAGTACAGGATATATCAGACAAGCTGGCAAAAGCCAAAGCCGTGGTGTTTGCAGACTACCGCGGGCTGACTATGAAACAGCTTTCCCAACTTCGTGATCAACTTCGTGATCAAGAGGCTGAATTTACCATCACCAAAAACACCCTGCTTTCACTTGCCCTTCCAGCCTCCAACTTCCAATCTCCAACCTCCAGCTTACAGGGCCCTACAGCGACGTTATTTGCTTATGATGATGAGATCTCCCCCATCAAAACTTTAGTTAAAGCCTTAAAAGATGCCGCTTTAGGCAGCATAAAAATGGGCTTTTGGGGGTCTGAGACGCTCGATGCAGACAGAATCCGGCAACTTTCTGCTTTACCTTCTAAGGATGAATTAAGAGGGCAAACCGTAGGAGTTTTAGTGGCTCCCCTTCAGGGGATAGTTTCAGTACTCCAAGGTAACTTAAGGAACTTAGTTTATGCATTAAGTGAGATTCAAAAAGCGAAAGGAGGTGACGCATAAACGTCATCCTGAGCGACTAGCGAAGGATCTCAAGATTAATCTAGAGATTCCTCACTACGTTCGGAATGACCAATAGTCATGGCA
>CAZKAW010000012.1:7125-8552 GCA_964551255.1 uncultured Gammaproteobacteria bacterium | reverse complement strand
GATCATTGAACAGATTGAAAAACTGTCTGTTTTGGAACTGGCTGATTTAGTCCACAGCCTGGAAGACAGGTTTGGGGTATCAGCTCAGGCTCCGGTTATGACAGCAGGCGCAAGCGGTGCACCGACTGGTGCGGCTGAGCCACAGGAAGAAAAAACTACCTTTAATGTGATTCTCTCTGCAGGCGGAGCTAATAAAATATCAGTCATTAAAGCAGTCAGGGAACTGGTGCCAACTTTAGGCTTAAAAGAAGCCAAAGACCTGGTAGAAGCAGCCCCCAAGCCGGTTTTGGAATCAGTCAACAAGGTTACAGCGCAGGAAGCAAAAACTAAACTGACAGCCGCAGGAGCTACAGTTGAGCTGCAATAGCGAAACCCTGAGCGTAGCCGAAGGGTTAAACTACAGTAATCTGGATACACCCCCTGATAGTTTGGATTTTTGGGGTTAAAGTTTGATTGTTGGTGTTTTAATCTCTTTATATTTGTACGCCCCGAAAATCATTATTTAACTTATCCCAAAAGTCCGGACGATCTATAATCGGGAATAATGCGTTAAGAAACGAACAGTGTACCGGAGAATTTAAGTCAATCATTCCGTTAGCTTGAGCAGAAAAAACAATACGAATAAGCTCACGCATTGAATAGTGTGTTTTTGCAAGGACACCTTTAAGGGTGTCTTGTAGCTTAGTAGATAAAGCTGTTTCAGCAGGTAAAGGGTCCCTATTTTCAGGTGATATTGCCCACTGAAGATTAGCTATTAATTGGTCGCGCGCACTCTTTAGGCTATTTACATACAAACGTTTATTTGGATCTTCACCAGGACAGATCTTTATATGTTCTAGATAGGTATCAAGATCTATAATGATTTCATCATCTAAACGAATCGCTGCATTTTTAAGTTTGTGTAAAAAACCGGTAATGTTACCACGGAATCTCGTGTTAGCTGCCAGTAAACGAGAGAAAGTCCTTATCCTAGCTGCTTCAGATTCAAGATGGGCAGCCAGAGTCTCGGGTGGATCTGCCTGAACCATTTGGACGATAGTGGCGGGAATAATAACCTCTGGTTCTATATCGTGAATAGCTTTACGAAGATTAAGGGTATATTGCAGTTCCTTTAGGACTGCTACTTCGCAGTACCGATGAAGCTGTGCTTGCAAAAATTCCGGATCTTGTCTAAAAAAATCTTCCAGTCTAACCATATCTAGCTTATCTAAACCGCCTTGGAAAAGAACCAACCCCCCCTCTTGGGTAGCAGTAATACACCAAGATCCCATTGAAAAGTCACCCGCTGCTATAGATTGAAGCTTAAAAGGATGATTAGTTATCTCGCCTATATTCAGAGGCCTTACCGGACCGAATGCTCCTGCTCTTTTTACAATCTCTGCTCCTAAAATTTCTTGCTGATAACTGCCCATAGAAATCTGCTCTTT
>CAZKAW010000012.1:0-7025 GCA_964551255.1 uncultured Gammaproteobacteria bacterium | reverse complement strand
ATAGTTCCAAGATTGGCATTGGGAAGTTTAGAGAAAGCTATATTCGCTACCAGGTATGATGGGTTAGAAAGATTACAGCAAATATATTGGGACAATAAAACAGGATACGTATATGGTAAGCTAACTTTAGGTAATGAGGATTCAGTCAAAACACCTTTATTCGATCAAGTTAATAGTAAAGCCTATCCCTTACTCTTATATCATACACATCCAAGCGTTTATGGACTAAGTTCTAGCGATGTTACCAACTTTAGCATAGCTGATATTGTAGCTCATAAAATATGCCAAACAGACTCTTATATTTATATGGTGGGAAGTGATTATGGCCTTATTGCCTTATTACATACAGCCAGAACAGCAAGGACACCTTTTAGTAGTATTTTTGAAGGTCTTAGAGCTTTTGTACATTTAAAGAATAGTGATTATGCCAAGGTGGGATTTGTGGGATTTTATGAAAGGCAAAAAAGGCAAGAAGAAATTGCACAAATTTTAGAATATGAGGGGTATGGTTATTATAGCTGGATACCAAAAGGAGGAATAATAATGGGGAGTCTTAGAGAGGGAGTGACTTTACAAAGAGTTCTAGCTACTTAATTTTAGTCTCTTTCAGACATCAGAAGTAAAAGCCTTCAGATAATTTAAAGGGTTGGGAACTTAAACAAATTTTGTTAAATGCCAAATACTTAATAGATGAAAAGTTAGAACGGCTAACAATAGTTTGATATAAAAAGAGATATTTTGTCTATGCCTATATTGCCTGATCATATTTAATCAGTTTATTCCGGGTTTGGTACAGTTAATTTTTCCCGGAGGTTTTTAATATTGTCCTGCTTTTTAGCCTCCCTTAACCTTAGTGCAGCCTCGGTTTGCCACCGGCGGTTGGCCACTAAAGCCAAAGTGTCTTGCAAAAATTGATTAGGGTCAACCGCACCCCCCAAAAGCTGTAACTCCTCAAGTACCAACTTTCCCTTATCTGCAAAATCATCCCGGCCAAAATTAGCCACATCCCCATCCAACAGATACCTTCCTAAACTATGCCTGGCCTCTGGTAGGGTTTTCTCTTAATCTTTCCATAACCTTAGGCAGTGGCTGGGGTATTTCGGCTGTATTATCCATATTCTTACTTTAGCTTCTTTTAAGCCTAAATGTCAAATTGAAGGTATTGACATTGTCTGTTTTGTTGTGATATACAAAGAATCAGAATGGCAGACAAATTATCACTTGAGAATCTCCCCGATTTACTAACTGTCAGAGAAGTTGCTGAAGTTTTAAGAGTTTCTCCTTTAACCATTAAAAGATGGGGCAAAAGAGGCAAACTCCCGGCTATCAGAATTAACTCCAGAGGAGATAGAAGATACAAAAAGGAGGCTGTGCTTTGGTTACTGGGAATAACCCAGAAAACACCCGGCGACTCTGCTCCCGGCTCTTCATATTAGCACTTCCTTTCACTTTTTGCTAATTACCCTTGAATATGTTGTCCTATTGCTCAAAACTACTATTCGGTGGTTATTTGAGGATGAAGATGGTAATTAGGGTTAGGTTCAAAACCGATTTCTCCTTTTTTCTCCACGATGTAATAAGCAAAGCCACCTTTTTCCAGGATAGGCTTTTCATCCAGGTTTTTTTCATTAAGGAAGCTGTTTCTTAACACTACCAGTAAGTTATTTCCCGTATTAGCTAAACACATTCCCCAACCTATAGGCACTAAAACCTGTCTGCCCGGATTTAAGCTTACCACTTTAAACTCTTTAGCTTCTCCCAAATCGTCATTTCTTTGCATAATCAGTATTCCCTGCCCGTAAAGACACTGGTAGGTTTGCATACCCGGATAATCATTAAAATAACCAACCATCTTATTAAATTCAGAACCATTTTTGCCTGAGGAAACCACAAAAATTACCTGCCCGTTATCTTCAATCAAATAATATGGATTATCTACCTCTATTTTAACTCCCCTCATTATTACCGGTTTTAAATCTTTGACTTTTTTGCCAGTTAGCATAATTTTACATTAACATAAGCAGGTATTTAATTAAAGCCATCTGCCTTTTTACCCTCCATGGTTGGACTATTAATCTAAACAGCCACTCAAATCCTAAACTCCTAATAAAAAGAGGAGCCCTGGGAACCAGTCCTGAAATATAATCAAATGCTCCTCCTACTCCCATGGCTACTTTTACATCCAGTTTACTTAAGTTTTGAGCAATCCATTTTTCTTGCTTAATATGCCCAAAAGCCACAAACAAAATATCTGCTTTTGGCAAAAACTTATGATCAAGCATCTTTCCATTTTCATCAACTTCCATACCCCCGCTGGCAAAAGATATCTTAAGTTTTGGGTATCTTAACTTTAAGCACTCGGCACACCTTTCTGCTACTCCTTTTTTACCCCCTAAAAAGCTTACTACAAAGCCATTTTCAGCGGATAGCTCTACTAATTTTTCCATTAAATCAGTGCCATAAACAGTATTTTTCACTTTTCCCGATAGTTTTAAACCTACCCCATCAGGAATAGATAAATCAGCATCATTTAGTATCTTTTTAAATACCGGGTCTTTTTGGGCTGCTACCAAAAATTCCGGGTTTGGAGTAACTATGTAGTGTTTGGTTTTTCCCTTAAGCCATCCTAAAACCAGATCAACTGCCTGATCAATATTAATATCATCTATCTTTACTCCCAAAACTTGCTTTTTCATAATTCTTCCAAAATTTTTAAGGTTTCTTTTGCACACTTCTCCCAGGAAAATCTCTTTATATTTTCAAACCCTGCCTTGATTAGTTTGTTTCTTGTATCTTGGTTATTAATTTTAACCATTCCTTTAACTATATCATCTATAGAATATGGATCCACATATACTGCTCCTTTTCCTGCTACTTCAGGCATGGAAGATATATTGGAAGTGAGCACCGGACACCCGCAAGCCTGGGCTTCTAAAATAGGTAGCCCAAAACCTTCAAAAAGTGAGGGAAAAAGAAAAGCTAAAGCCCCACTATATCAAACAGGTAGGTCTTCCTTAGGCACAAAACCCAAAAATTTAACCTTATCTTCTATCCCTAATTTTTTTGGTAATTCATAAATCTCATTAGAAAGCCAACCTTTTGATCCTACAATAACTAATTGTACTTGTACACCTCGAAGGTGGGCGGGGTGAAGACATGCAAAAGCTTTTATTAATCTCTCCAAATTCTTCCTTGGCTGAACAGTACCCACGAACAGGTAATAGTTTCCAGGTTCTAGATTATAGTGTTTCAAACTATTAACTAATAGATCGCTTTTAACCTGCTTAAATAGTTTGCGGTCTACTCCTTCACAAACTACTTCTACCTTTTCAGGACCAATACCAACTTTTTTTATCAGGTCATCTTTAGTAGCATCGGAGACCGCTATTAGTTTGGTGGCAGTTTTTAGTTGGTATTTGGTTATCCACTTAAGATATAATCTTTGCTTCAGCTGATGCATAGCAGGTAAATATTCTGATCCTAAATCATGAACTGTCACCACTGTCTTTAAATTTGGTCTCCTGATTATTGGCAAAGTATGTGCCGGAATAAACAAAACATCTAATTTATCTTTAAAAGTTTGGGCGCTTAAACCTACTTGAGTCCACAGGCGGGGTAACCTAATCTCTCTAAAAATCACATTATCTTGTACGGCCGTCCAATGTTTTGTGTTTTTTCGAACATATACTATATATTGGTTTTTTTTATCAATTTTTAAAAGATGAGCAAGCAGTTGATAAGAATAATTTTCTGTGCCTGTTTGCCAGCTGGCAAATGTCCTTGACCCATCAAAACCAATTGTCATAGCCCTATTATCTTTTAGAAACGCTGCGTTTGTATAGATCCAGATTTTCCAAAGCCATACCTGTACCCAAAGCCACACAAAGAAGCGGATTTTCCGCTAAAGAAACCGGCACCCCCAAGGAATCTGTTAACATTTTGTCTAAGTTTTTAAGCAAGGAAGTCCCACCGCTCATGACAATCCCCTTGTCAATAATGTCCGAGGCAAGCTCCGGCGGAATTTGTTCCAAAACTCCCTTGGCAGCTCCCACAATTTTTTGGGTAACATCCGTAATAGCTTCTGTGACTTCCTCGGAAGTTATCTCCACTGTCCTGGGCAGACCGGAAAAAGCATCTCTCCCCCTCACCTCCATTTTAACTATCTCCTGAGGCTTTAACTTGGTGGCAGAACCAATCTTAATTTTTACTTCCTCTGCCATCCTCTCCCCGATAATTAAATTATGTTTTCTTCTTACAAAAGCCTGAATAGCCTCATCAATTTTATTGCCTCCCACTCTCACTGAGGAATGAACCACTACTCCTCCCAGACAAATTACTGCTGCTTCAGTTGTTCCTCCGCCAATATCCACAATCATATTACCGGAAGGATTGGCAATAGGGATTTTGGCTCCAATGGCAGCTGCCAGTGGTTCATCAATCAAAAAGGCCACTTTTGCACCTGCAGACAGGGTGGCATCCAGTATGGCTCTCTTTTCAACAGAGGTAACCCCGGCAGGCGCACAAACCATCACCTCCGGCTTAAATAGCCTGGATGGGCCGCAAACCTTGTCCAAAAAATAACGGATCATGGCTTCCGTGATAACATAGTCGGCAATTACCCCATCCCTCATGGGACGGGAAGCTATTATGTTACCCGGAGTCCTTCCCAGCATTTCTTTTGCTTCATTACCCACTGCCAAGACTCTATAATCATCGGTTGTCACAGCTACCACAGTAGGTTCATTTAAGACGATTCCCTCACCCGCCAAATACACTAAAGAATTGGCTGTACCTAAATCAATGCCAACGCGTTTGCTAAATCCAAACATGGTGGAGACATTTTACTAGGCCCAAAACCTGGTCACAAGACATATAAAGTGGATCAAACTAGCGCAGATTTATCCCATATAAGTTAGGTTCTGAGGCAGTGGGAGTAGGAAAAGAGGAGATAAAGACTAGTCTGGAGGAATCAGGCCAGGGGAAAACAAAATTATCTTCAAAATTTCCGGCATAAATGACAGCTTTATTGGTACCATCAAAATCCAGTACCGAAATTGAGTTTTCTTCCACTAAAATAATATGCCTGGAATCCGGCAACCACAGATGCAACCTGGCAGCGGGCAAACTATATTCTTTTCCTTCCTCCAAATCATAAACTTTAATGCCCGAAACCCCTTTGCCGGTATGCTCCTGCTCTCCTACTGCCTCTTTTCTGGCCATAAATTTAGTTTCATCGGGAGCCCAGTTTAAAAAGGCGGAATCTGAAGCCACTTTCCTGATTTTTAGATTTTTGATGCTTTGTATCCTTGCTGTCTCCTTAACCTTGACGTCATCTTCCCAAGATTTTTCCGTTGCAGGCAGGATGGCTGTGATATCGCGGGGGTCTGAATTTATCTTATCCGCATCCAGCAAGAAATTGCTTTGGCTTAGAGTGGCCAAAACTTGTTTGGAATCCGGTGTCCATCTTAAAATAGCATCCGATAAATTAGATACAACAGTACTACTTAAAATTTGATGAGGCTCAGAGGAACGGACAAAAGAAATCGGCTGATTAGATCTCATGCTCCATACCCAAATACCTGCCTTCTTTCCCTCAGGTACAATGAAGGCTAAATTATCTCCGTCAGGAGAAAGCTTTGGATTAACCACTCCGTTAAATGTCAAGGGATATATCGTTGGCAGAGAGGGAAAAAGTGTCACTTTAAGCTGCTTAACCAAGCCTTCTTTTACTTCTAGGCTTTTCTCCCAAGCAATAAACCCTTCTTTGGTCAGTTTAACCAAGTAAGTTCTGGGAGACAAAGAAGAGACAGTAGTGTTTGTGGCAGTAGTTAAGTGTCCGTCAATATAAACTGAGGCCCCGTCCGGCTCGGAAGTAACCGTGATAATGCCTGTTCCCACAATTCTTTTTTCCTTGGTGGAAACCGTATATCCTTTGGCAAAGAAAATAGCTATAGCAGCTGATACTCCGATAATCACAAGTGTTATTAAGGTAATAATGAACCGCTTGTTCATAGGTATAACTCTATTATATTATTTATGACGACTACATTAAACTAGCTATTAATTAGCCTGGCTCTAACTATTAATCTGTTAAGAAGTGTGCCCGGAGGATCACAAGTCTGTAAGGTTAAAACAGGAGTTTCATATTTATTTGTAAGATACGAAACATCAGTTGGGGTGGCTATAATTTTATCATAAACTATGTAATCATATCTTTTATCCTGATAAAAAATAATTACCCTGTCCCCTTTGTCCAATTCTCTTAACAGATAAAAGATGGCATTAAAGCGGACAATATTCCAGGGGGCATCTGTGGAGTGAGAAAACAAATATAAGTTGCCCGGTTGTCCCGGCAAAGTTGAGCCCAAAGCTGCCGCCACTCCCTGTTGCAGAGCAGCTACATATTCTCTTTCATTGGCCGGATTAACATTGGGGATGATTTTGGCATTAGCGTTAATTTTCTCAATTACTATACCAAACTGTGTAGAAACCGGTACAATTTCGTTTTCTTTTGCCTCTACACTGCCAAAACTGCCCGGTTCGGAAGACACCTCGAAGGTGGGCCCTGACTCCTTCGAGGTGGAGTCAGGAAAAGTCACTACGTTTGCCACTGTTCTTTTTACCCCCAATAATTTGTCTGTTTTGTATTTAAACTCAGCCATTACTAAAGGTCCCAGCATAAAGAAAAAAGCAATCAGACCGGACAAAAATATGAAGTAGCCTGTGAATCTGACAGCTAATATCGTTTTGTAACGTTTTGTCATAAGTTTCTCTGTTTTAATGCGGCCCTGGAGGGAGTTGCACCCCCGACCATTCCCTTAGGACGGGACCGCTCTGTCTACTGAGCTACAGGGCCAAACATAGATATTATACCCTCTAAGGTGTTAAAATTCGAGTGTAACGGGGTGTAGTGAATCGGTATCACGCTGCGTTCGGGTCGCAGAGACACTGGGTTCAATTCCCAGCACCCCGACCCTTCGACTCGGTCAATAAATTGACCTCGCTCAGGGTCTAACGACTCCTTT
>CAZKAW010000011.1:20214-25438 GCA_964551255.1 uncultured Gammaproteobacteria bacterium | reverse complement strand
CCTGAAGATCTGCCCAGCAGAGACTCAGGATTTTTCTTTTAACATGAAGATTATACTTACTGTATTCGCTGCCCTTTTTATTCTCACCACTTTTACCAAATTCAATTCTGAGGTGAGAGTCAAAGATGCGGTTAAAATTCTCGGTGCCGAGAAAATTTCTGCCAGAAAGTTAGACAAGGAAGCTAAAATTATATCCGAGTACTTAGCCCAATTTAATTCACCTTTACAATATCATGCCCAGGATTTTGTAGATGCTGCCAAAACTTATGATTTGGATTGGAAACTGGTGGTTTCTATTGCCGGTGTGGAATCTACTTTTGGCAAGGCTATACCTGGTGGATTTAACGGTTGGGGATGGGGTGTTTACGGTGACCAGGCACTCTATTTTAATTCCTGGAAAGAAGGAATTTATACAGTTTCAAGGGGATTAAAGGAAGATTACGTGAGTCGGGGACTGTTTGATCCTTTTGCCATGAATAAAAGATATGCTGCCTCACCTTTTTGGGGAGGAAAGGTAAGCTTTTTCATGCAGGATTTGGAAAGATTTGCCGAGCAAGTTGAGCCGGATCAAAATAATTTATCATCCTTGCAGTCGGCTCCTAGAATTGCTGCTATCTCAGCCTCTCTTGTGTTAAGATAACCCCGTCATGAGAACCCAGCTGGCTTTACTTTTGGGTAAAATTATTTTTTGGCTAACCAGATATTTAAAAATAGGAGGCGGCTCGGCAGCTCCGGGTCTTTATGCTCTAAAAATTGACCCTGATTTCGTGAGTCATTTGGCTTCAAAAATCCCCGCTAATATGGTCATCACCGGAACTAACGGTAAAACCACCACCACCAGAATCCTGGCTCATTTAGCTAAAGAAGCAGGGCTTACAGTAATCAGAAACCATACCGGATCCAACCTGGAAAGGGGAATTGCTTCCGCCCTAATTTCAGGTGCCAAGCTATTCCACCTTCCAGGTGGTTTACGTTGGCACCTGTCCTTTGATTTAGGGATTTGGGAGTTGGATGAGGCAGCTTTCAGTATTGTGGCTCCCAAGATTAAGCCTAGGGTAATAGTTTTTTTAAATGTGTTCAGGGATCAGCTGGACAGGTATGGGGAAGTAGACAGTGTAGTTAAAAACTGGTGTAAAACTCTAAAAACCCTAACTCCCCAAACTATTGTTTTGGTAAATGGTGATGATGCTAATACCGCTAAACTGGCTGGCTGTTTTAAAGGTAAGGTTTATACCTTTGGGGTAGAGGATTTTAAGATTGCAGGTGAGGCTTTACAAAAATCCAAGCATCACCCCTTAGATTTTGAAGCTAGAAATGTCCAGTTAAATGGTCTTGACGGTTCATCCTTTCAATTTACGATAAACAGTAAACCATTAACGATTAACCTGCCTTTACCGGGTGTTTATCACATCTATGATGCAGTAGCAGCGATCTCTGCAGCCCACCTACTGAGTCTTTCAACCCACCGACTCACTGACACACTGACCCATTTTTCCCCGGCTTTTGGCAGAGTAGAGAAATTACCTTTTGGGTATATATTCCTAATCAAAAACCCCGCAGGTGCAACTCAGGTGTTTGAAACAATAGCTCCACAGATTAAACAGGGCGATAGACTGCTATTTGCCTTAAATGATAATTTGGCAGATGGCACAGATGTTTCCTGGATTTGGGATGTGGATTTTGAGTCTTCTCAAAATCCATCCCGAGCACAGTCGAGGGACTATAAAATTTATGTATCTGGCAAAAGAGCAGCGGATTTAGCCCTCAGGCTAAAATATGCCGGGGTTGATCCTAAGCATATAGTAGTTGAAGATGATCTTAAAAAGGCACTCCAACAGGCTAGAATGGGCTTAAAAGGGCGTTTATTCATCCTGCCTACCTATACAGCCATGCTTGAGCTACAATCAATTCTTACCAAATCAGGTATAAAGAAATACTACTGGGTGGAAAATTAAAATATGAAATTAATTATTGGCTACCTTTATGGGGATTTGATGAATATCTATGGGGATGCAGGTAATATTATTACTTTAACAAAAAGAGCACAGTGGAGAGGGATAGAAGTAAAGTTAAAAGTAAAAAGTATAAAGGAAAAATTAAAAGAAAAAGAATGTGATTTATATTTCTTTGGAGGGGGACAGGATCAGGCTCAGGAGAAAGTAGCAAGGGATTTAGGGGAAAGCGGAAAGGGTAAAGTTATAAAACAGGAAATAGAGAGAGGAGTTCCTTTGCTTTCTATTTGTGGAGGCTATCAGTTACTTGGTGATTATTATAAGCCTCACAAAGGGCCAAAACTTCCCGGGGTAAGTCTGTTTCCGGCTTTCACCTTAGCAAGTGAGGATCGGATGATAGGAAATATAGTGATAGAATCCATGTTTGGTAGTTTAGTGGGGTTTGAAAACCACTCAGGTAAAACATACCTTAAAAAGGGGGTCACGCCTTTAGGCCTAGTAACCAGAGGCTTTGGGAATAACGGGCAGGATAAAACAGAAGGGTGTATTTATAAAAATGCCATTGGTTGTTATTTGCATGGTTCACTCCTGCCAAAAAACCCAAAACTGGCAGATTGGCTTTTAAAAAAGGCATTAGGGGTAAAGTATGGTAGAGAAATAAAATTAGAGTCTTTAGATGATGAGCTGGAAAATAAAGCACATACCACAGTAACCCAGTGGTAAAATTACGAAGTTAAAGCCCGGGTGGTGAAACGGCAGACACGATAGGTTTAGGACCTATTGCCCGCAAGGGCGTGGAGGTTCAACTCCTCTCCCGGGCACCTAATATTTTCTTACATTTTGGGTTGACTTCTGGATTCAAAGTAGTACAATACACCCTTAATATGGCAGATTCCAATCCAGTAAATCCATTAACAAATTCAGGAACAATAGAGGCTCGTGTCTTTTCAGGTACTCCACCACCTAGAGCAGAGGGGGAGGGAACATCTACTCCTGTAATTCCACCTACCTCAAATTCCCCTATGGGGAAAAGAACCTTACTCGAAGTAAGAGCGGCAATAGAGCAGATGGTAGGAGGTAGTCATACCCCCACTCTTTCCGATACAGGTATTACCGGGCCCTCCCCAGATTAGGCCCGGGACTGATTTTAAGCAAAAATAGCTAAATTCTGGTAAAATGAACATCTATGAATACCTTTGGTGATACCAAAAGTAAATTAAACCCCAGGAATATTTTGGGGGGCATCCCGGGCCTGTTTGAGGAAGATTTTGAGAGGGAAACTTCTCTTGTTTCCACTGCTGCTCAGCTTATAGGAGGTACTTTTAAAGATATTGTCAGCTTGGGTCAGGAGATTACAGGAACTACAACTGAAAGTGAAGGAACAAGATCAGAAAAATTCCCCTCCACCGGAACAATTAATTTCAAAAAAGAAGTTCAACAGGCTGAAAAACAACAGGCAGAGAAAGACAGAATAAGGGCTTTTAACCAAGCCTTAAAAGAAGATATGGAAAGAGCCCAAAGAGCCAAAGATAAATTAATATTTGAAGAAGAAATAAATGATATTGCCACCAACCTGCCCACCGATCAAAAAAACAGGTTACTTCACTACCAGGCAAGCTACAGGGACAGAAGTATCTACCAGCGGGCAGAACTGCGTAAAAAGCTAATGGAGGAAAGCAAGAAAGTAGAAACACAGGAAAAAACAGCCTCTATTCCCAGCCCGGCCAAGCAGCCCAGTGCTTTGGAAGGAGCTTTTGAAGGCAGAAGCGGCCAAACAGGTGGTGGTACGGCCAATCTTTCAGCCCAAGCCGTAGGCTAATTCTTGAATATAAACCATTCTTAATTTAAGATACAGCCTAATGGACTCTTAGCTCAGTTGGTAGAGCGACCCCTTGACGTGGGGTAGGTCAGAGGTTCAAGTCCTCTAGAGTCCACCTGTGTTAACATTAAATCAAATGGAAAAAAAACAATTAAAAAATCATAAACAAATAGGTCAGGAACTGGAGCTTTTTTTTACTTCGGAAATAGCCCCTGGTGCTCCTTTTTGGCTTCCCAAAGGCATGGTAATTTTTAAAGAACTGGAAAAATACATTAGAGGATTAACCGAAGCAGCCGGATATTTAGAAACTTCTACTCCTATTATGGTGAAATCTGAATTGTTTAAACAGTCCGGTCACTGGGAAAAATTCTCAACAGGAGGTCATCATAGTATGTACAATTTAATTCTTTCTGATGAAGAAGATGACACAAAACCAGTTAGTTATACCTTAAAACCAATGAATTGTCCCGAGTCTACCCTTCTTTACAGATTCAGACCAAGATCGTATCGTGAACTGCCTTTAAGGCTTTCTGAAATTGGCAGACTGCACCGTAGAGAAAAATCAGGTGAGGTTAATGGGTTACTCCGCGTAAGACAACTTACTATGGATGATGCACACATTTATGCAACTGAAGACCAAATTTTTGATGAAGTTTCAAATATCTTAGACATGATGATCAGCTTTTATAAAATGTTTGGATTTGAATATGATTTTAGGTTAGCTACTAGGCCGGAAACAAGGGCAGGTTCAGACGAAGGATGGGATAAGGCAGAAAAAGCCTTGGCTGAGGCCTTAAGAAAGAAGAGTATTAAAGCCGTGGATAAAATGGGAGACGGAGCTTTTTATGGCCCGAAAATAGATGTACACATCAAGGATTCTCAAGATAGGGAATGGCAGTTGGCAACAGTGCAGTTAGATTTTCATCAACCAGAGGCTTTTAAATTGGAATATACTGATGAGAAAGGCACGAAACAAAGGCCGATTATGATTCACAGGGCCATATTTGGTTCTTTCGAAAGATTTATTGCTATATTAACCGAACAATACCAGGGGGCTTTTCCAACTTGGCTTGCGCCGGTTCAGGTACAAATTATACCCATTGCCGAGCGGCATTTGACATATGCACAAAATGTACTCGAACAATTGAAGAGCGCAAATATTAGAACGGAGGTTGACACAAGAGCGGAAAAGATGCAAGCTAAGATCAGGGACGCCCAGCTGCAAAAGATACCCTACATGTTAATTATAGGAGACCGGGAAGCAGCAGATAACAAGGTTGCCGTCAGGACACGCGACCAAAAAGATTTAGGAGCTATTGCTTTAGAAGAATTTATAAGTAAAATTAAAGGAGAGATTGAGCGAAAGAATTGAGCGAAATACTGAGCGAAGCCGAATGTATTGAGCGAAAGAATTGAGCGAAATACTGAGCGAAGCCGAATGTATTGAGCGAAA
>CAZKAW010000011.1:16785-20114 GCA_964551255.1 uncultured Gammaproteobacteria bacterium | reverse complement strand
GAATGTATTGAGCGAAAGAATTGAGCGAAATACTGAGCGAAGCCGAATGTATTGAATCTAAATCTTAAATATGATAGCATGAATAAGTTGAAGGAGGAAGCTTTTTAACTGGGTAAATTTTATAGAATAAATGAGTCAATCCGGGCTCCGTCTCTTCGAGTCATAAACTCTGATGGAGAGCAATTGGGAGTTATCCCAAGACAGGAAGCATTGGATAAGGCTAAGCAGTTTGGGATGGATTTAATAGAAATTGCCCCGCAGGTTAATCCCCCTGTTGCCAGAATTGCCAATTTCCAAAAGTTCAGGTACGAGGAGAGTAAAAAAGAAAGAGGATCCAAAAAGAGCAGTGAGGGGGGACTCAAGGAATTATGGTTATCTCCCCGAATAGCTGAACATGACCTGAGGGTCAGATTAAACAAAACAGAGGAGTTTTTGAAAGAAGGTCATAAAGTTAAGCTGACGGTTAGGTTTAAGGGCAGGGAGATGGCTCACCAGGAACTGGGCCATAAGGTTTTACAGGAAGCTTTGGCCATGTTGGCAGAAAAAGCCACTGTAGAAAGAGAGCCTAAGTTTGAGGGTAGAAAACTGTCCATGATAGTTACAAAAAGCAAAGGAGGGAAAAAAGAAGATGAGCAAAATGAAGACCAAAAAATCAATACTCAAGCGGGTCAAAATAACCTCTAAAGGTAAAATCTTAAGAAGGCATCAACTTGGTGCCGGGCACTTAAAAAGAAAAAAAACCAAGGGAGCTTTGGAAAGGCAAAAGAAAACCACCGAGTATTTTAAAGGTGAAGCTAAAAAGTTTAAAGGGTTAATCCATGGGTAGAGAAACAAAAACATTCAGGCAGACAAAAAGATCAGGTGGAGCTGATACTCAAGCTAAAAATTATGGTAAAATACAACGCCGGGGAAATTGGAAAATTTTCAACTGGCTTAAGAGAGGGGAAAAGATTTAATGGCGCGCGTTAAACGTGGGATCACATCTCACAGAAAGCATAAAAAATTACATACACTAACCAAAGGCTACAGGGGTGGCAGGAGCAAGCTGGTTAAGGAGGCTAAATCTGCGTTATTACATGCGGGGGAATATGCTTTTGCGGGAAGAAAGTTAAGAAAAAGAAACATGCGAAGAGTTTGGATTGTACAGTTGGGGAATGCGGTTAGAGCGGAAGGCTTAAGTTATTCCAAATTTATGGCAGGCTTAAAAGCTAAAGATATTAAGCTGGACAGAAAAATCCTGGCAGATTTAGCAGTTAATTACCCCGAGGATTTTAAAAAACTAATCTCCCAGGTGACTTCTTAGTATGCTAGAATCAAGCTAGGATGGAAGATAGAATCTCCCAAATACAAAATCAGTTTTTAGATAAAATTGCCAGGGCTGGTTCCTTAAAAGAACTTGATGAAATTTTTTTGGCCCTTTTTGGCAAAAGCGGACAACTGGACTTGTTGCCCAGGCAATTTAAAAATTTACCCAAAGAAGAACTTAAAAAAATTGGTCCGCTTTTTAATCAGGTAAAGCAGGAGTTAGAAAAAGCTGTAAGCGTTAAGCGTGAAGAGGTAAGGGAAGAAATTTATAAGTCTTTAGTAAATGAAAAGTTTACGATGACACCTCTAAGGTGGAAAGCTAAAAGTAAAGGGCATTTACATCCAGCAACTCAGCTAAAAAATGAAGTTATTGAGCTTTTTGAAAAATTAGGTTTTCAGCAATTTGATGCTCCACATGTTGAGTGGGACAAGTATAACTTTGAATATTTAAATATTCCCAAAGATCACCCGTCTCGTGATATGTGGGATACCTTGTATATTGATACTTCAGATTTAAAAGTGGAACCGGGGCAGGTGTTAATGCGTACTCACACTTCTAATTTTTGGCCACGCCTGATGGAAAAAGGCAAAACTCCAATTCTAGCTATGAGTTTTGATAGATGCTTTAGATATGAGGCTTTAGATGCTAGGCACTCCCACACCTTTAACCAATTCGAAATAGCAGTTGTTTCTGAAAAAGTTTCTATGGCTAACCTAAAATATCTATCTGATTACTTCTTAAAAGCTATTTTAGGGGAGGAAGCCACATCCAGGTTTAGACCAAAATATTATCCATTTGTTGAGCCAGGGGTAGGAATAGATTGTTTGTGTGTATTTTGTCACGGTAAAGGATGCAAAATCTGCTCCGGAACAGGTTGGTTTGAGATAGCCGGGGCTGGAATGATTCACCCAAATGTCTTTAAAGCTACTGGTTTAGATCCTAAAAAATATACAGGGTTAGCTTGGGGATTTGGACCAGACAGGATGTTGATGTTAAAACATGGAATTGAAGATATCAGATTTTTACTGGAAGGAGATTTGGATTTTCTAAAGAAATTCTAGATGAAAGTTTCCCTGAATTGGTTAAAAAAACTAGTTGAATATAATCTTACACCGGAACAACTGGCGGAAAAACTGTCTCTTATGTCTATAGGTGTAAAGGATATAACTTCCAATTATTTGGAGCTGGATCTCACTTACAACAGAGGGGATTTGCTGTCCTTAAGAGGGGTTGCAAGAGAGGTTGCTGCAATTACCGGTTCTAAGATTATCTCTGCAGATTCAGACCTTCCAAAATTTGATCTTCCTAAAACTGCGGCAAGGGTGGAAGATGAAAAGCTTTGTCCTGTTTACTGTCTGGCAAAAGTAGAAGGATTAAGGGTTACTTCATCTCCTAATGATTGGGTTAAGAAGTTGACAGACTCAGGAGTAAGATCAGTCAATAATGTGGCAGATATTACAAACCTGATCATGCTTGAGTATGGCCAACCCATGCATGCATTCGACAATCGGGCTGTTAAAGATGAAGAAATTATTGTCAGAACTGCAAAAAAGGGAGAAAGAATCACCACACTTGACGGAAAAACAAGAGATTTGGATCCTTCAGACTTATTAATCGCCGATCCTGAGTTACCATTGGGAATTGCCGGGGTAATGGGAGGGAAGGATTCAGAAATCAATGACTCAACAACCACCATTTTACTGGAGGCTGCAATTTTTGATCCGACCTTTAACAGAAGAACTTCTAAAAGACATGGTCTGTATTCCGAAGCAACAAAGAGGTTCCAACACGGATTGACTAAAATAAATCTACTACAAGCATTAAAAACTGCTATAAAAATGTATGAGGATCTGGGAGGAAAACTAACAGCTATCACTTTGATAGGAGATCTGGAGGATAAACCTAAAAATATTTCCCTAAACCTACAAAAAATAAATGACCTCATTGGTATCCAACTTACCAAAGAGGATGTAGAACAAAGTTTGCAAAGTTTAGGTTTCCACCCCAAGGGTGCCGGCTCAAA
>CAZKAW010000011.1:2677-16685 GCA_964551255.1 uncultured Gammaproteobacteria bacterium | reverse complement strand
AAGGGTGCCGGCTCAAATTCATGGGAAGTCACAGTTCCTTATTGGAGGTTGGATATTGAGACTGAAGAGGATTTAGTGGAAGAGGTGGCTAGAATTTATGGGTATGACAAAATAAAGGGCAAGGCACTACCAATAGAAAGTACAGAGCCACTTGATCAAAGCTTACCAAAGTTTATAGCTGATCTTAAGGCCAAATTACGAGATTTAGGCTTAACTGAAATCCAATCCTACTCATTCTACTCAACAGCCGTTTTAGAGGCCCTGGGGTTTACCTCAAAGGATTTAAACAGACTAGTTAAGGTTGCCAATCCCATCTCAACTGAAACAGAATATTTGAGGGATAATCTCTGGCCAAATCTGGTAGAAGTAGTGGGGAAAAATTTAAGGCATGGTTTTAAAGACATAGCTATTTTTGAAATTAACAAAATATATCTAGTTAAAGGAGGAGACCTGCCTGATGAAACTTACAGATTAAGTATAGCCTTAATGAATGGATCTAATAATCCGTCAGAAGTACTTATCTCTCTTTTCAAAAGTTTAGCTTTACACACCCGCGCTATCAGGCTAAACCCGGCTGTTTCAGAAGTTAACCAATCTTTTCATCCAAATAGATTTGTATCTTTAGAGAAGGATAGCAAACAGATTGGCATTTTGGCTGAGATTCATTTAAGAGTGCTTAATAAGTTGGGTCTGGAAAAAAGAGTGGCAATTTTGGAACTGAATTTGGAAACTTTAGTTTAGTTTTTAGTTTAGTTTTCTTCCACCACAGATACTTTTAATTTATTCTGATCATAATCAAACCTGAAACTAACAGGTTTAGTTTTATTATTGGTCACATACAAATTCTGCTGGGCATTTGAACCTCTATAATAAGGATTACTGTAAATAGACACCCCGTATTCTCTGCTTATTGCAGGGATGGTGACAAAATCATGATTAGTGGGAGCTTTTGTTTCTAACCCTGCATTTTTGGCTACCCAATAGATTAAGGAAGCTAGATGGCAGACTCCATCTCCAAATAAATATCCGTCTGTTTTAAATCCTTCAGCTGCATTGAAATGAGCATTAGTAGTTTTAACAACCTTATCCTTGTATTCAATTAATACATCATCATGAAAGGCAAAGGTTTGATTCGGAGCTAATCTAAACTGAATGGTAAAGGGCTTTCTGATCTCATCCCAATCAATATTTTCCTTTTTAGTAACTTTACCATCCATATAGGCTAAATTAAGCAAAATATTGTCTTTGAATACTTCATTAACACTCTCTACAGAATATCTGTCTCCCAAAGAAAACTCATGAGAGGCTAACTCTAAAGAGCCGGGAATTTGAGCTGTCACCTGGCTCAAAGCTAAAATAGCTGCTGTAGAAATTTTTACCAAAGATTCAGATATCATAGTGAAAAAATACAGGCCTTTATTTAGGCCTGAATAGAAGTAATTATATCAAACTATAGGATTTATTGCAAATTCTCAGAGAGCCACAGTGACCCCAATGGAGGTGGAGAATGAACCGCCATTGTTATCTTCCAGAGTAGCGGTAATGGTGTGTGACCCCTTATCACCGGAGGGAAACTCTACATGAAGTGCAAACGGCTCTGAAGTTTGGGTGGACTTTTGGGCTCCATCAACCAGCCAGGTAATCTTCTTGACTCCCGCAGGAGAGTTGGCTTTGGCCAGTACATCAAAAACCCTGGGTACATTAGCTCCATTGGCCACATTCACAATTTCAATAATGCCGCCTCCACCCGAACTGAATCCCGGTATTCCGGAACAACCTTTGGTAGCACCAACTAATCTGGCATCAGCTGCTGTCAAAACCCAGGAATCTATCCCTGCCTGCCATTTGTTAGCTCCGGTAGGATCATCCTCCTTTAGTACAATTACATCTTTATCATCAGCTTCCTCACCATCATTTGCCAATCTGTGGGGGTTACTGCGGCAAACTCTGGCCCGCTGATAGGCAGATGATTCACCGGTAGGCTCAGTTCCACCCATAAAGTATTCTTTTCTGATAGGTGAACCGGTGTACGGTTTACCGCTCATCAGTCCATCTACTTCCATTTGTGAGACATTGCCGGGCTTTTCGAAAGATTCATTGCTCTTATCTTTCAAGGCAGCCCTCATGATCTTATTCCAAATAGGGGAGGCGCCGGTCACACCCGAGGCTACTACCGGGCTCATCACCGAATTGTCATTATTACCCACCCAAACTCCTGTCACAACAGACGGGGTATATCCGATGGTCCAATTGTCCCTTTTTTCATCCGTAGTACCGGTTTTAACTGCCACGGTTTTTCCCGGAATTACCAGTACTGAGTTAGATCCAAAAGCGGCGGATCTGGCACCATTGTCAGATAAAATATCGGAAATAATAAAGGCAATGCCCGTATCCAAAACTTTTCTGCCCTCGGTTGGGCGGTATTCAAAAAGAGTCTTACCTCTGCTATCTTCCACTTTTAGGATGGAAATAGGATCATTTTGTTTACCCTCATTAGCTAAAGTGGCAAAAGCGGAGGTTAGATCCAACAGCCTGACTTCTCTTCCTCCCAAAGTTAAACTCAGCCCTACTGAGTTAACATTTTCATCTGAGGGTTCCCAGGTAGTAAGACCCATTCTGTACCCTAACTCCATCACGTCCCGAACCCCAACCAGGGCCAAATTTTTAACAGCAGGAAGATTGTAGGAATTACCCAGGGCATACCTCATCTGGACCGGGCCATGGAACTGCCCGTCATAATTTACAGGTGTATAGTTTGGTTTATCACCTCCGGGAAATTCAGTTTTAACATCCAGGTAAGTATAGTTGGCAGTGTAGCCTTTTTCCAGGGCTTTGGCATAATTAATTGGCTTGGTGGCAGAACCGGGTTGCCTGGGGGAGATAGTAACGTTAACATTTCCATCATAATCCTCGGCAAAATAATCCTTTGAACCCACCATGGACAGTATTTGGCCTGTTTTAGCATCCAAAACTACTGCCGCTCCGTTGCCAACTTTAGCAGAGGCTAAATTTTTAACTTCTGCTTTTACTATGTCTTCTGCCTGTTTTTGCAGTTTATAATCCAAACTGGTGGTGACCCGTAACCCACCCTGCTCCACTAACTTATCCCCAAATTGTTCAATCAGTTTTTGTTTTACATATAAAACAAAGTGGGGGGCTTTAAAACCTACCTCTGTTTGAGAAGTACGGTAAGTCAACTCCCTATTGTAGGCATCCTTAGACTCAGTTTCATCAATATAATCATCTTCCACCATTCGCCTTAAAACTTCTTTTTGCCTGACTTTAGCCAGTTCAGGCTTGGTACCATAGGGTGAATAAACAGATGGGCGTTGAGGCAGTCCTGCCAGTAAAGCTGCTTCAGCCAAATTTAGATCTTTGGCATGTTTTCCAAAATACAAATTAGCCGCAGCTTCAATTCCATAGGCTGTACCGCCGTAAGGAATTTCATTTAAATACATCTCCAAAATTTGATCCTTGGAGTAAGACCTCTCCACCTGAATTGCCAAAATAAACTCTTTGAGTTTTCTGGTCACCGTACGTTCCCCGGAAAGCAGGGCATTTTTAACCAACTGCTGAGTCAGGGTTGAACCGCCTTCTACTCTCCTGTGCACCACCAAATCAAAAAGTGATCTGGTAATACCGGAAATTGAAAAACCGGAATGTTTGTAAAAATCTTTATCTTCTATGGAAATCGTGGCTTGCTTAACATATCCGGGTACGTCCGAAAGCTTTATGGGAGTCCTGTTTTGGTTTTGATAAATATCATACAAAAGCTCTCCGTCTTTGTCATAAATTTTGGTGGAGGAGGCAATATCTCTAGTGGTTAAATCCTGAGGGGAGGGAATTTGGGTGGCAAAAAAAATTACAGCTGAAAAAAGCAGCAGCAAAAAGCCTATTACCGAGGTAAGCATTATCGTAGACAGGTTTGATAAGAACTTAAATTTCCAGATTTTTGAAGACTCTTTTCTTGCTTTCCATGAACCGTGAGTCATATAGAAAGATTATAACAGAACTTGGTATAATATTAAGGTTTCCGGAGGTGGCGGAGTAGTCAATCGCAGCTGACTGTAAATCAGCCGGGTTTTCCCTACGAGGGTGCAAATCCTTCCCTCCGGACACAAGTCCTAGAGTCTGGTACAAAACTAGATTTGGACTATCCCAACAAACTTTAATCTCTTCAACATGTAGGAAATCAAGGCCAGATATACATTTCTGACAAATGATAATATTCCTCTCATCTCTTCATGCCCTAAATGGTAAACCCTTTTAAGGGTAGAGAATATCCTCTCAACACTGGTTCTTTTGTTGTATATACTCTTTCTAACCAAGGTGTAGTTTAAACCCATATGCCTTTTTATGCCCATTGTATCCTTCAGACCCAATTTCCAGTTTGTGGAAAAATGTCTTGACAAAGCTGGAGTCTAATGCTACTTTTTCCCCTTTAATTACAGGACTTACGCACTTGAGTAGTGTAAATTTGGTGTAATTATCATGAAAGGCAGTTGACACCTCCTTCATTGGAAATCCATCTGAAAATATTGTTCTACCAATATATTCAGCTTAGTCAGCTGCTTTTTTATTGTCAAATCAACTTAAAAGTAGTTTTGCACCAAACTCCTACCTAGTTACTTGACTACTTATTTAAACAATGATAGAATAGTAGCTTACTATGAGTCTAGAAGAAGTAGAATTTAAGCCATGTATCGTTGCTCTAGCCGGGCCACCTTATTCTGGAAAAACAACGCTAGGTTTAGAACTAAGTGATAGAACTAATCTAAATTTTATAGATATTAATACCGGAAGATGGTTGTTTTCAGAAGGTGGTGGGGAATTTCAGAATCCTCTTGTAAGATCCATGGCCATGACAGAGTCTTATGCTCTTGCTCATTTCCGGGCAGCCCAACACTTAACAGCAGGTGAACCGGTTCTTCTGGCGGCAACTTATTCCCATGGAAGCTATGTTGATATGCTCAGAGGATTTGCTGACCTACATCAACGAATTAATAAGTTACCTGAAGCAGTACTTAAAATTTTTGTATTGCAGGCTCCTGAAGGTAGTTTAGAAGAAAGAGGAGAAGCAAGAAGAGGAATGAATGATGAGAAATACTTTCCATATATCCCTCTGGAAACTGCCATAGATTTAAGACGAAGGTATATTCCCATTGAAGGAGAGGATGTTGTACATGTTGATACTGGTTTATCAATAGAAGAAAATGTAGCCCAGGTTCTGGCTGAACTTAAACCTTTTCAAAAAAGCTAAATTTAACTACATCCTATTGTTCAGAAACAGCAAATTAAACAATGAACTACCCCGCAGCAGAGCTGCGAGGTATCGTTCCACGAAAGTTCTTGTCACACTATATTGTGACCCCGCAGCAAGTCTTCGACCCTGAGGGCTCAGACCGAAGGGCTGCTCGGTATTATGTGACAATAAAATCTATAAATAGATGCCTGTAAACTTCAAGCTCATCAAAGGATAAAGTTGGTATAATGGTTTGACTAACTTTTATCAGATGGACTCAACCTATAGTTAGTATAACAGCTGGGCTGACGTTAACCGGACGGAGCTTTCTTTATCTTTTATATTCCGTCTTCAGTCTATTTATATACTCTAAACATTCACTGTTTCCTGCAGGAAAACCTGCACAAACCTCTTTGGACTTTTGCTCCCAGCCAGGCACATCCTGAAAAACTAATTCTCCTGCTGAGGCCTTTATGCACTTTTTAATATAACTTTCATCATTTATCATCCGGCAGCCCTGGATAATTTTTTGGCTCTCACCTGAGGATGCCAAAGAAAACCCCAAGGAATCAATACAGGAATCCTTAAAGGGCGCAGAATTTGAGCCCAGGCATATAGGAATAACCTGTTCAAAACTCATCTGATGCCTGCTCATTAAAAGTGAAGGCTGGTTTCTACCGCAAGCTGAAGAGTAGACGTAAGCAAACTGCTTTTCCAGTTCACTGCAGGGATATAGCAGATCATCTTTTTTAAGATAGCTCTCAGGCGCATTTCTGGCAAATTCCATAAATACACCGTCAAAACAATACTCAAAACCCGACTCAAGTTTTCTGCATGTTGTAAGTGCCTTCTTTAAATCAGACACTAAATAAAAAGAAGCCACCCCATGCCCGATACCATGAATACAGCTGGCAACAGGCCCGCTTAAACTAGCATCCAGCTTTGAACAGGCCTCATGGGCATCAAGTAAATGATCCAGATCTTTTTTAAAGGCGTTATCCAAAAAGCCATGATAACAACCAAAGGCAAAATCACTGGAACATTTTCCAAGTCCTTCAAAACCCATCTCCTCAAAAAGCAACCCTCCTGACAGGTGAGCCAGATCATGGATGTTACCGGATGATCCTGCCTGATTTTTAAAAGTAGTTTTGATAAACACCCAACTTTTTTGGGCGTCAGTCTGCTCTAATATTTTTTGTTGTTCTTGATATGAAAGCCTGACAAATTCAGCAGAATCAGGCAGGGTAGTTTTCCTGCCAAGTCTAAACAGGGAACTAATTTTATTTCTAAGCCGGGTTAAAAAGTTTTGAAATGGGAACGTAGTTTGCCTGATATTCTCCCCATCCTCAGACACTACAGTAATAACTCCCCTGATGTGGGGTAAAAGATGGTCGTGGTACTTCCACTCTCCAGCCTTTTTTGGCTTAAAAGACCAGGATTCTCCTGGTTTGACTGGTTTTTTTGGATCAAATTCAGGGTATAAATGATGGGTAGGGTGAGTATTGCTGGCAGGCCACCTATCCCTGTTATCTTTATTTATAAAGATAGCGGCAGAATTATTATCAATAGTTACGCTGTCCGGTACAAACCCGTCCGGAGTCATTTCTATCACCCGAGTCTGGGAGTGGGCTTGTACAATAAACACAAAGTTAAAGAGTATGAAAACAAGTACAAAAATTTTCATGGATTTAGATTTTTGAGTATATCACAAGCCTGCCAGTAGCTCTTAGTTACTCTTTACGCCTCTGAGGAAATTTGTAATAGTTGCTGATACTGTATCAAATATGCTGACAGCTCTAGTTGATATTCCTGCTATGCTTCCCGGGGTGGCATAAGTTGCAGGTGTACCATACTCCGGTGTTCCATATGGTGGAGGGGTTGTATACTCTGGAGTCCCATATGGTGGAGGGGTTGTGTATTCCGGTGTGCCATATGGTGGAGGGGTGGAATATTCCGGAGTCCCATAGGCTGGAGTAGCGTAACTTGGTGATGGATAACTATAGCCTGTGCTTGGTGTGGGGTAGGAATATGATCCCGAGGTTGGAGAGACATATGGGGAATTATAAGAAGGAGTTACATAACCATCTGTTGGTGAGGGATAGGTATAGGAACTATTGGGTGTGTAATAACCTGTACCTGAACCGCTTGGCGAAGGATACACATAAGAAGGTGTGGGATAGCTGCCACTTGTGCCGCCCGGTGTGTAATAAGAAGGGGAGTAATAGGTAGGTGTTGCGTAATTCGGGGTAGTGTAGGGGGTGTAATAACTTGGGCTGGTGTAGTTACTCCCTGCAGGTGGAGTGTAATAAGAAGGGCTGGAATATGGGGTGTAATAAGAAGGGGTATTATACACGGTTGGAGTGTAGTAAGTTGGGGTAAAATACTGGGCAGGTGTGCCGTAACTTGGACTGGTATAACTTCCACCTGGGGTGGGGTATGAATAAGAAGGTGTTGAATAAGCTGTGGGTGTTGAGTATGTTGGTGGGGTCGGATAAGTTCCCGGTGTGTAATAAGAAGGAGAAGAGTATGGAGGAGGCGGGGTATAGTAATTTGGAGTTGAATAATTGCTCCCTGCAGGTGGGGTGTAATAAGAAGGAGTGGAATAGTTAATAGGAGTAAAGTATACGGGCGTTGAATAACCTCCGCCAGTATATGGAGTATAGTACTGCGGTGTTGTGTAGGGAGGAGGGGTTGTATAGCTTGGGGTAGTATAGTTAGCTGCTATTCCTCCTGTGCCGGGTGTGTAGTAGTAGGGAGTGTTATATTGAGGAGGAGTATAGTAATAAGGAGTGGTATAGTTGCTACCTGCAGGTGGAGTGTAATAATTAGGGGTAGCATAAGTTGGGGTGGGATAAGCTCCCTGGGGAGTAGGGTATCTGGTCCAGGGAGTGTAATAATTTGGTGTAGTGTAATTGCTACCTGCAGGTGGAGTGTAATAATTAGGGGTATAGTATGATCCCGGAGTATAGTACTGCGGTGTGACGTAAGGAACAACATCTGCTATTTCTGTTCCAGGGGTATAATAAGTAGGAGTGGTATAAAAATTTGTTACAGGCGGGGTAACATAAACTACGTCAACAGGCGGAGTATAATAAGTTCCCGGAATATATATTTCAGGCGGTCTTGGAGCTTTATCACTAAACCCCTGACATTTTCCCGGATTTTCCTTACAAAAGTCATAACAGCCTGCAGGAGAAGTGCAGCCTCCCATAGATTCAACAGGCTCATGCTTTACCTCACTGCCGGGAGTATAATAAAGATAAGGGGTATATTCATCAGTCGGCCTGGAACCGGATGAGTCAAACCCCTGACATTTTCCCGGATTTTCCTTACAAAAGTCATAACAGCCCCCCGGGGTTGTACAATTTCCCATTTCTTCCCTTGGCTCAAAATGGCCTGCCAGAATATCAAGAGTCACACCCACAGGAGCCTGGTCAGAACATGTTTGTCCATTCCAAAACTTACCCCCACCCACACAGGACGCTGCAGCTTGAGTATCAGCTACTTTAGTGCAAACACCACCCGGACCATGAGATTCCCCGGATGAACACTCAATAGGCACATAGACTCCATTTGAACCAGGAGCATAGCTTCTACACTGATCTGGATTTTTCTCACAAGCAGATCTACAAGACTCTTCACTGTTACAACCCCCAGGTCCTGCAAAATTCCCTCCTGCATCAGCTTTGCACTGCTCAAAATTGGCAGGATCAGAACAAAAAGCACTACAGGTTTCTGATGTCTGACACCCTCCTGGCCCCTCTTTAACATTACCTCCTAAAAGGCCTACTTCATCTGCAAATTTACTACACTTATCTGAGTTAGCCTGGTTATCACAAAAGTTTGAACAGGAATCAGGACTGTCACAACCTAAAACTTCTTTGGCTTTTTCTATATACTCAGGCTTATCAGGCTGATCAACATAACCTCCCGGGATATCATTTCTCTTGGCAAAAGACTCACAGGCATCAAAGTTAGCAGACTGAGAACAAAAATTGGAACAGCTTTCTTTTGAATCACACCCAAGCTCGGTTTTGGCATCAGTCCAAAAATCATCATCTGCATATTCTGTTACATCATCCCTGTAAAAACCCTGTTTTTTGGCAAAGTCAGTACAACTGTTGTAGTGGGTTGGATCTGAGCAATAGTTAATACATTCATCCAGGTTATTACAACTGCCCAATTCTTTAACCGGATACTGCAGGTTAAAAGATGACCCTTCCTGAGATGGGGTAGGAGAAGCATTCTGCGAAAAAACAGAGGCAGCTGCAAAAAATGACAAAAAAATCATTAAAAAAGCCGGCAAAAGGACCCTGGCTGGATTTAATGTTAATAATTTGGCAGTTACCATATGTTTATTTGGCTACCTCGAAAGGATTTTTGTAGCTTTGAAAGGGGTTAACATATTGAGTCTCTTTTTTAAAAGGGTTTTTATATTCTGTCTTAACTGAAACTTTTGGGCCGGAGTTAATAAAAGGGAAATTCTGGAAAGGGTTTTTAATAACTCCAAAATGAAAAAGGGCAAAAATTCCTGCTCCTATAGCAAGCAGTAAGATTAAAGGCAAGACCAAATGAATTACTCCTTTTTGGTTAATCAATTTAATTTTTTTACTGTATATTGTAATCTTGCTCACAATTATTTGTGCTTGTCAAGGGGTTATCTTTTTATAAGAGGCATACTCTTCCTCTAATTTTGATAAATCGGGAATAAATAGTTTTTTGCCAATATAACCAACTAAATTTTTATCCTGAAGTTTTTTAAACTCCTTGGTTACAGATTCCCTGGCCAAGCCTGTTTGATAAGATAACTGCTCATGGGTAAGGGAATGGTCAAACATTACCTTACCCCCTACATTCCTCCCAAACCTTCTGGTATAAATAATCAGGTGGGTCAAAATTCTTAAAGTTGCGCCCCCCAAAAGCAGTGTTTCCATCCTCATAAAAAACCCTTCCAGTCCAATGTAAATTCTTTTTAGTAAATCTAAAACAATATCGGGATTTTCTTTTAAAAACTTTTTAAAGTAAGTTTTGGGGGCAAAATATCCTTCAACTTCCGAAAGGGCATCGTAACTGTATTTATCCTTAGTCCTTCTTAATATCAAAGACATGGGAAAAAGGGAATATGGCTTATAAATATTTAATGTCAGCTGGCTGTTATCTACATGGCTAAACATTCTGACAGTACCTTTTGTTAAAAAAAATACTTTTTTACCTGTAGGATTAATTACCTGTTCACCCCTCTCAAAAGTTTTTAGCTTATACTTGGTGAAAAAAGATAACAGCTTTTTTTGGACCTTAGGCTGCATGGAATTCATTTAGAAATCAGAGGGCTTAATTTAGACAAACAATCATTCTGAAATGGTTTCTCAACTCTTTTACACCAAAACTCTCTCTGACTCTTATCTATAGGGTCTGAAACAATCTGGCTAATGATCCGCCCGTAGCACTCTGCTTTTAAATCAGGAGAAACATTCCGGCAAATAAAAATAGCCTGATCCCTTCCTCCGACAGAATAAAAAGACCCGGCATTAACTACCAGACAGTTACCATACCACTTCTCACCCTCCATCTGGCAAAGCTTAAACGACTGGGCAGGATCACCGTTGGTTAAAGGATGGATTTGCCTGGCCACATTATCCATACACCAGGCAGTATATTGCTCATTACCTGTTTGCTGACAGGTCTGTGAGGTTTTGGCTATATCAGATTTATTCATCTGATAAATCCTGGCAGCCTGGTTTAACCAGCAGCCTTTTTGATATTTTTCCCCAAAGTAGTTACAGGGAAAATAAGGATCATCAGAAATCCAATCCCTTTTTTGCTGCTTTTCAGTACCCCAGTCATGCACACCAAATAAATTTTCCATAAAAGCACCGTTATGGCAGGAACTTAGGGCTTCTGGAAATTGTGTCTCGTTTTCATAAAGCTGGTCACAAGTCTCCAGAGCCTTAGGCAAATCATAATCCCACATTGCTAAAATAGAGTGTCCTGCAGCGTGGACGCACTGAAAATACCGGACAGGGGAAGCTTTACACTTATCTGTCATTTTAACAATCTGTTCAAAACCTGCATCAGATGCAGCTTCAATAATTGCTCCATGGTAACAGGCATACAAAAAATAATCCTTGCACTTTAGAATTGAATCCAGGCCATATTTTTTATAAGCATAAAAACCAACCTGATGAACTACCAAATGCCCTTCTCCTGTGTGTGGAAGGGCAGAGTGTTCTAAAATTTCCAGGGCTTTTTCAACATCAACCCGCTCAACCAGTTTCCTGGCAGTTTTAAGCCTTAATTCCTGGTCAGCAGGATTTAAAATATCCTTCATTTCAGGAATATCTTCCACAATAGGGATTTTTGCCTGAGGGTTTACGGGTAATTTCTTAAAAGCAGGTATGACTTGTCCAACAGTAAACATAAAACCAATCATGGCAAATACAAAGATTGGTACCTTAAAAGGTTTTTTCATGCTACAAATCCAGAGTCTAGCAGTCTGTTAAATCATTTTCAATATGCTTTACTTTGTCCATCTGGAGACTGGCGTTTGGACTCTGCCAAAGAGCTGTCCTAAACGCAAAACAAAAGTTAGTAAATTATAATAAAATGCCCCATGGTAATATTTAGAGCTTTTAATAAGAAGTTCATTAGCTTTTTCCAGGCCTATTTTTTTAGTAGAAGCTCCATGGTGATGGATAAACTTGGCTGATGGTATGAAATATAGTGGCACCCCATACTTTTTCAGCCTCCTTGAGTATTCAATATCCTCAAAAAAAATAAAGGTTCCTTCATCCAAAAGCCCCACTTTATTTAATACTCTTTCCGGTATTAAAAAGCAGGCCATGACTAATCCCTCTACTTTGGTAGGATTGACTCCTGAAGGCATATACATAAAATAAGAACCTTTTTTAGCCAAAAAATATTCTTTGACAGCACCCCATATGGTTGGCAGATTATAGACTGAACCCTGGGGACTCCGGTCGGGAAATATCAATCTCCCACCAAGCACTGCCTGACCCTGAAAATGATCAGCCCATTTGATAATCCGGGACAAACTATCCTTCATAACTTCAATATCGGAATTTAGAAGCAAAATGTATTGTCCTTTAGAGTAAGATACGGTCTTGTTATACCCTTTGGAAAAACCTTCATTATTTTTATTCTGCAAGTATTTAATTTTAGGTAAGAAATCTTTAATTACCTCACTGCAACCATCCTCTGACCCATTATCCAAAACCACTACTTCCATAGTTTTGGAATCAAATCCTGATTTTGGATTAAAAATACTTTCCAAAAGATTCCTGGTCAAATCTGCCGTGTTGTAGTTAACAACACAAATAGATAGTTTTGTTTGGTACTGCTCTTGTCTGACCTCTTTAATGAACCTGGCTGAAGCTCCGCGTTTCCCCACAAAAAAATCCCACACTCCTTTTTTTTGCGCTTCTCTTCCCAGTATCAAAAACTTCAAAGCTTCCCGAATCAAAGCCAGTTTAGTCCTCAAACTGCCGTATCTAAACCCAATAATCAGTCTGTTTCTGGTATGGAAAAAGTCTGTAATTTCCGAGCCGATACCGCTAGATTGTGAAGCTTTATGATAAATTGTCACTCTGCCGTCATAGTAAGTTTTAAATCCAGCTTTTTTGACTCTTTTTTGAAAATCTATATCCTCAAAATACAAAAATAAATCATCATCAAAAAAATCCTGCACTTTTTCCAGCACCTGCCTTTTAACCATCATGCAGCAGCCCGTAATAGAATCAACTTCACCCACCTTGTTAAACTGCCCCTTATCAACTTCATCCAAACCTTTATGAACAGAATGAATATTTTTCCAGTCAAATTTGGCCCCTCCGTACCAGATAACTTTACCTAAATCTTCTTTTTTGTATTTATCTTTGTAAAATTCAAAACCGGGTGCAAAATGGATCTTAGGTGAGATTACTCCAATTTTTTCATCAGATGCAAAAAGATCAACCATGCTTTGCAGTAAATTGCCATCTTTGATCAAAGCGTCATTGTTAATAATTAAAATATAATCCGCCCCCCATATTTTGGCATAAACCATCCCTCTGTTAAAGCCGCCGGAAAAACCCTCGTTAGCCCCGTTTTGTAAAATATTTACATCTGGAAACCTTTTATTAATAGTAGAAACACTGCCATCCTTGGAACCATTATCAACAACAATTGTTTGTATCTTGTATCTTGTATCTTGTATCTTTTCCAGACTCTCCAAAAGCTCTAAAGTGTCTTTCTTACCGTTAAAATTAACGGTCACAATGGCTACTTTAAACATAAGATAATCCTTCCAGATAAATTCTGGCTCTTTGGGTCTTTCCAAGTAAGGAAAAAGCCACTACCCTAAAAGTTAATCCCAAAATTAGAAACATTTTTGTTATTAAATAAAAATTTTTATAATGCTTTTTAAGATAATATTTCATGCCTTTTATCTCATTTAAAAAGCCCATTCTCATATCAAAATTGGAACTGGCCCCATGTAAATGAACTGCCTCCACTTGAGGCGCGTACCAGATTTTAAATCCCTGATTTTTAATTCTCCTGCACCACTCAACTTCTTCCAGATGCATAAATAAATTTTCATCAAAACCTCCGGTTTCCTCAAACACTTTTCTTTTTAATATCAAAAAAGCTCCCATTACCCAACCTACCTTGTGAGCTTTTGCAAAAAAAGATTTATTGGTTGGATGAAAAGGATTGGTAAACACCTTAATAAAAGGAAGACTGGAAATTCCCATGATCCAAAAAAAGGTA
>CAZKAW010000011.1:0-2667 GCA_964551255.1 uncultured Gammaproteobacteria bacterium | reverse complement strand
AATATCAAAAAAGCTCCCATGACCCAACCAACTCTTTGGGCTTTTTTAAAATATGAGCTTACCTTTGGATGAAATCCTGATAAGCCAAAAATCCAAAAAATAATATTTAGAGGATTGGGGAGTGGGCCGGCAGATGGCTGAAACTTGCCACTGGCGTAAGTCAATTTTGGACCCAGCGCATCACAATTTAAATTAACTCTAAAATAAGCCAAAGCCTTATACAGACTGTCCTCGTAAACGTAAGCATCAGAATTTAAAAGCAGGATAAAAGGGTTTTTGGACTGCTTCATTCCAATATTATTGCCTTTGGAAAAACCGGTATTTTCCTTTAAAGCTATTAGCTTTACCCAGGGAAAGTTTTCCTTAATCATTTCCACTGACCCGTCTTCCGAGCCATTGTCCACCACAATCGCCTCCACTTTATTCCCGAGCTTTTTTTGACAAAAATCTATAGACTTTTGCAGTTTATTTAGACAATTATCAGTAATATTTTTAGTATTGAAGCTTAGTATTATGACTGAAAGATCTAATGTGTTTGTCATCCTGAACGCAGTGAAGGATCTCTAGATTATCCCTCCTGCTAAATCCCTTACATCCGGATTATGCGAGCTGATAAGGTTTATTTTCTTTTGTCTTGTCCAACCCTTAATCTTTTTTTCCATTTCTATTGCATCTTCCGGACTATTGAATTCTTGATAAAATACTAACCTATCTATATTGTATTTACTAGTAAATCCAGTTATTAATTTATTTTTATGTTCATAAATCCTTTTTTCTAAACTATTTGTCACACCTACATAGAGTGTGCCAGCTAGAGATTCCTCGTTTCACTCGGAATGACAGTCATTCATACTTTAAACCCGTTAAAATCTTAAACTTCCTGTAATGCTCCAACATCTTTATTCCCAGTAAGATTAGATCCCTTATTAAATATGGATATTTTGGATAGTAGTGCTTTTTATAAAAAGTTCTCATGGCAGATGAGGCATAGGCGGCTGATTCAATTTTTGTATCATGGGGCACCTCTGATGCGGCCGTACTCCAAAGCCCGGAAGAAGAACCTTTAAAGTGGGTAATTCTGGCCTCAGGATAAAAATAAATTTTCCAGCCTTTTTCCTTCAGTCGGTAAAAAAATTCTATATCCTCACCGTTCCAAAAATAGTCTTTATCCCACCAGCCAATTTGCTGCCCGGCTATTTTTCTAACCATTAAAAAAGTGCCTGAACCGCAATCTATTTCATGGTTTTTTTTGGTATCCAAATAAGTTGCACTGTAGCCTGCAAAAATAGGGGAGCGGGGAAAGAGTTTAGCCAAACCGGTAAAATACATTAAGGAGTTCCAGGGGGTAGGAAAACCTCTGTGACAGGAATAATCCAGTTTGCCATTTGGAAGTTCCACCCTACAAGTCAAAGCTCCAATATCAGGATTTGACAAAAGATATTTGAGTGACATATTGATGGCATCATCCACCACTACTGTATCCGGATTTAAAAATAAAACAACAGGAGCTTTAATTTTTGGGATAGCGGAATTATTACCTGCAGCAAAGCCAAGATTAGTTTTGTTTATAATTAGTTCAACTTCCGGGTATGCTTTTCTTACAGCTTCCACTGATCCATCCTCTGATGCATTATCAATTACAATAATTTGTATCTTGTATCTTGTATCTTGATTGTTGCTGATAGATTCCAGACAATTCAGCAAAAGTTCCCTCACATTATAGTTTAGGATAATAATAGAAAGATCAGGGCTTTCTGCCATGTAGATAATTGTATCAACTATCTGACTCTGTGTCTCCTTTTAACCCTCAGTTGGGCCAGGGATTTTTCCAAAACTGCCGTGGTTTCAGCATATTCTTCATCAGATAATTTTTGTTCCAAAGCTTGTTCTGCTCTTTTTTTAGCCTCTTCAACTGCTCTTTCGTCTATATCTTTTTCTTCTATTGCTAAATCAGTCATAATAGTTAAAGCATTATTAGCCATTTGTAAAAACCCACCACCAATCGCTAAGGCCTCTACTTTATTATCTTTTTTGATTCTTAATTCTCCGGGGACCAGTTTAGCCATTAAATTAGCATGATGAGGTAAAATCCCAATCTCACCCTCAGATGAGAGAACAGTTACCATATTAACCTGATCATCATAAATCTCTTTTTCAGGAGTAACGATCTTAAGATGCAACTCTGACATAGGTATATTGTATAATATCTTTTTATGAATGACCACATACCTAAAGCCATTGTTATAACCTGTATAGATTTCAGGTTCCAGGAGGATATTAATAACTGGCTAGGTAATAATTTTCAGCCCAAAACATATGACAGGGGGGCCTTTGCCGGGGCTGCCAAAAGTTTAGATACCATTCTAGCTCAAATTGAGGTGGCCCAAAGATTGCACCACATTAAAAAAGCTGTCATTATAAACCATGAAGACTGTGGGGCTTATGGGGAGAATGGGCATGTGGATCACCAGATCAGAGACTTACATCATGCAAGAAAGATGATAAACAAACATTTTCCCGGCTTAAAAGTAGAGACATATTATCTCCACCTTGATGGTTCCTTTGAGCAAATTTCATAAACCGTAATGAAAACTATTAAGCAAAAGTATTTGATAAACGCTTCCAAGCAGAAGGTTTGGCAGGCTTTGGTTGATCCTAGGATAATCA
>CAZKAW010000010.1:23127-26752 GCA_964551255.1 uncultured Gammaproteobacteria bacterium | reverse complement strand
TTAACATCACCTGTTGAGAAAGGATTAATACTCATATTGTAATAATGCATAAACCGCTTGATTCTTTCCCCCTCCATTCCTTCAATAGTTTGACCCAGGGAAGGAGCCCCTAAGGTCACTACTGATAAAATTTGTGAATCTCCCCGCTGGAAAATAGCTGAACCGTGAGTCCTTGGTAACACTCCTACCTCCATAGTTATCGGCCTCACCTCATCCATGGCCCGGCCATCCACCCTTTTACCCTGGCCTAAAACCAAATCATTCATAATTTCTTTGGCCACCTTATCAAAAACTCCGCCAATTATAAGAGGGGTTAACACTTCCGTATATTTGGTAACCAGTTCAGCCTTGATTTGATCAGCCATGGAATCATGCCAGGCAGTTTTTTCATCAAATAAAGCCTTCTCAATCCGCTCTCTGGTAACCTGCTTAACTTCTTTTAACAACGCTTCTTCCACTTCTTCTGCTAAGGTGGAAAAGGCTTGTTTTTCTTTGCCTGCTTCTTTGGTAAAATCCTCAACTAAATCTATAATCGGCTGGGATTTGGCATGTGCTTCCTTGACTCCTTCAAAAACAGTTTCATCTGAAACCTGGTTGCCTTTTGTTTCAACCATCACCACTTTTTCCCTGGTGGAGGCTACAAAAAGATCTAAATTGGAGTGTTCAAGCTCCTCAATGGTAGGATTAATCATGAACTTACCTTCAGCCTCGCCTACTCTGGCTGTACCCAAAGGACCGTGCCAGGGGACGCTGGAGATAGACAGGACTGCAGAAGCTCCAATCAGTCCCAGGATATCCGGATCATTGGCTTGATCTATTGATAGAACCGTCACTATCACTTGAACTTCTTGTCTGAATTCTCTGGGGAAAAGAGGTCTGATGGACCTGTCTATCAGTCTGCCGTTTAAAACTGCCTCATCAGAAGGTTTTGATTCTCTTTTAATGAATCTTGAGGAAGAAATTCTACCGCCGGCATAATATTTTTCCACATATTCCACTGAAAGAGGAAAATAGCCTAAATCTTCGGTGAGAGGTTGGGTAGCCACAGTCACCAAAACAACTGTTTCACCCCAGCTGGCCACTACGGCAGCGTCAGCCTGGTGTGCCAGCTTGCCTGTTTCTAAACGTAATTTACGGCCATTGAGGTCGATTTCCCGAGTAACTATTTTTGACATTAATTCTTTAACTTAAGATAGGGATTTGGAAACTGGGTAACTGAAGATAAGTAACTAACTTATCTACAATTTGCAATCCCCAAATTCTATCTATTTTTAATTATACCACAAATGGACTACTTTGACAGACCCAACTTATCTATAACTGTCTTATACCTCTGGGCATCCTTTTTAACCAGGTATTGCAAAAGCCTTCTTCTTTTGTTAACCATGGATAAAAGTCCGCGTCTTGAGTGAATATCATGAGTATGTTCCTTAAGGTGGGAAGTAAGATTTTTAATCTGCTCGGAGAGGAGGGCAACTTGAACTTCAGGAGAACCAGTATCACCGGACTTGGTGGCAAACTCTTTAATTATCTTCTGCTTAATCTTGGGATCTAAGGGCATCTTATAATCCTTTCTGGAACAACTTTGATGCCAAAGTCGTCCTAATTTCTAATTTGCGGGTATTCTAACAGAAACTTTTAAAATATGCAAATTTTAAGACTTATGGGAGAAAATTTCTAGGATTATTTGGAAATTTTGTGAGCTACTGTTTTAGGATACTCAACTTTTTCTAAGGAAGTAATGGATTCAATCTCGCTTTTAATTAGAAAGAAAATATTCTTTTAAGGAAATCTAAGATCCTTTGCAGAAGGTTTCTATTCTCATCAATCTGTCTTTGTTGTTCGGAAAGTTGTTCTTTCAAGTATTTTATCTCTTGGTCGTAGTCTCTAGGCTGACCAGTGGGTAAAGGTGAGGGAGAAATTTCAGGAACAAGATTAGCTACAGGAGAAGCTTTCGGCGTAACTGTTTGTGGAGGGCTTTGCTTTAGGAGTTGCGGAGGGATTGAACTTACCGCTCCTATATCTTTGATAACAATCGGATAAGCATTCCAGACTAACTCTTGTCCATTTTGTAGTATGCGTAAGTTCACATCCGATCTGCCTGACTTGCTAGTTACTATTTGAGCATAAAACATAATACATGGCAGATCTTTACGAACTTGAGGACAACTATCAAAATAGCTACTGCCTGTTGCAGTAATGGTGATGAAGGCAGGATCAACTGTCCACTGAGTCGTTAAACCCTCTAACTGTTTTAAGCTTGAGTAATCACTATCTCTCCATAAAAAGGCCTCCATTTGCTGAACATGATTTGTCGGTGTAGGCCAAAAAGCGGAAATGGGATCAGAAGAAAACGAAAGAGAATAAGAAGCTGCTTTTACGGATAGCGTACTTGCAGTAACCAACAAAAAAACAGCAGTAACTACAGTTAGGATCCGTACAGGGCTAAATAACTTACCAATCATGGATAGATAATAACACATCTCACATAAACCCCTAGAGGGCATATTTATCCTATTGATGATCCCTTAAAGATTTTTGGGGTCAGCCACTCCGGTTCAACTGTTTCTTGAATTACCCCTTCCCCGGCCGGTCTTTCTTCCGGGGAAGGTTGTTGGAAAGCAGGTTGAGCAGGCTGGGTATGGTCACCTGCATCTGCCGGAGCAGAAGATGAAACCACCGGAGGAACGGTAAATTCAGCTGCAGGTTGCTGCTTTGGCTCGCTCGGCGAAACAGGCATTAAAGCTGATAAATCATAAGCAGGGGCGGCTGTTTGTGCCCCGGCTTGAGCAACAGGCTTCCTACCTCCCACTCTTAAGCAGGAAGCTACAGCCATATAAGTATCGGCAGTTACCTTGGAATCTGTTAAATTATTGGTTGTTTCAAAAATCCCGGCCAGTAAGTTGCTGGCACTATCCCCGTCAAGAGTAAAGCCCAAATCAGTGATAACATTGGTCATAATTTCAGATACGGATGAAGCATTGGTATCCAAAATATTAGTAGAGGCAAAGCTGGTGTTTGCCACCTGATTGTCTATATTTGCAACGTGAGTTCCGGAAAAAACCTGCTGATTTTGTGAGTAGACGTTCCCCAAAGCATTTAAATTAACCGCTCCCACCACAAAGATTAAATTAAAACCGCTGCCCTGATATTTAGGTACAATTCTGGCAGGTTGGAAAGCTTGACCGGGTAAAACATGAAAAACCAAATTCAAATTATTATTCTCTGCATACCAGTCTAACTTTTCCAAAGCAGGAATAGTATTGTCCGAAGCAGCTACCCCCTCCAAAGTTAAGGTTAAATTTCCTCCATCAGTAGTAGGCAGATTTTTTTGAACATGATCCACTCCAAAAAGATGGGACTGACCAACTTTAATATTGTCATCAGAAACTACACCTACTTCTTTCCCGGCAGTTTCCAAAGTTAAAAATAAAGCCAAGCCGGCGGCCAAAGTGTCAATTGAGGCGCCAACAGGTAAAGCAATCAGGATTTTTTTGGCTGCAGACAAAAGGTTTTTAACCTCTATCAGCTGCGAATCATATTTCATAGATCTGAAGACAGTTTGAGTGCAATTTTACACCACTCATCCCATAATTGCAAGCGAAGCGAAGCAATTACTCAGCAA
>CAZKAW010000010.1:0-23027 GCA_964551255.1 uncultured Gammaproteobacteria bacterium | reverse complement strand
AGCGCTAATTGCAAGCGAAGCGAAGCAATTACTCAGCAAAGCGCTAATTGCAAGCGAAGCGAAGCAATTACTCAGCAAAGCGCTAATTGCAAGCTGTTAGATAACTCTAAATGATTCTACGGTATCTCCAACTTGGAATTCTACAGGCTTATCAAATAACATTCCGCAATCCTTTCCCTTTTCCACCTTTTGTACTTCTTCCTTGACCTTTTTTAAAGATTTTAATTTGGTTTCTCCCACTAACTGTCCCTCTCTTACTACTCTTATTCTTTGCCCCTTGGCAATTATTCCATCAACCATTCTACAACCTGCAATCCGTTCATTTTTGCCATAAGGAAACTCAGCAATAATTTCAGCTTTACCTAAAACTTCCTCCAGTTGTCCCACCTCCAAAAGTGTATTAACTACCTCCTCCACATCTTCCAAAAGCTCATAGATAATATTGTAAGTCCTGATTAAAACATGTTCTGTTTCAGCCAGTTTGGAAGCAGTGGTGGCTACCTTGACATTAAATCCAATTACTATTGCTCCTACAACTTGTGCCAATTTTACATTCTCTTCCCCGATATCACCTGTGCCGCTATAAATGAATTCTATTACCTGCTTTTCATCGTTAAATTTTTCCAAAGATGTTTGAATTGCTTCCAAAGACCCCTGTTTGTCAGCTTTAATAATCACTTTTAAAATTTTACTCTCCCCCTGCTTCAGCCTATCAACCAGTGATTTCACCTCTGCCTCCTTGGTTTTTTGACCCTCTGACTCCTGTCCTAAAGTGGCTCCCACCGCAGGTACACTTTCCAATCCTAAAATTTCCACCGGTGCAGAAGGACCTGCTGCTTCCACCTGTTTCCCATTAAAGTCAAACATTCCCCTAATCTTTCCTTTTACTCCTCCGATTGCAATTTGATCTCCCCGTCTTAAAGTCCCGTTTCTTATAAGTAAAGTTGCTACGGGTCCTTTAAATTTATCCAAATTAGCCTCAATTACTACACCCTGAGCGCTAGTCGAAGGGTCTCCTTTTAGCTCATTTAATTCCGCTACCAGGCTAATTGTTTCTAAAAGTTTGTCTATCCCTTCCCCGCTTTTGGCAGAAAGGGGTACTAAGGGTACATCTCCTCCATATTCTTCCAAATTAATTTCCCGGTCTGATAATTGTTTTTTGATTTTGGTTAGTTGGATATTCTTATCAATTCCGGGCAAATCTATTTTGTTCACAGCCACAATCATAGATACCCCAGCTTCTTTAATGTGCCTGATGGCCTCAACAGTTTGCGGCATTACTCCATCGTCTACCGCTATTACCAAAACAGCAATGTCAGCCACTTTGGCTCCCCGCCCCCTCATTTTTTCAAAAGCAGCATGGCCGGGGGTATCAATGAAAGTGATATGTGGAGAGTGTTGAGTGCTAAGTCCACTTTGCACGTCTATTTGATAAGCGCCTATGTGTTGGGTTATTCCACCATGTTCTTTACTGGCCACTGAGGATTTTCTGATAAAATCCAAAAGCGTAGTTTTTCCATGATCAACATGGCCAAGGATGGTTACTATTGGTGGTCTTTGTGTTTCTGCCATAATTAAAAACCCTTTCCATATTAGTTAGGCTCTTTATTAGCCTTATCTGCTTCTTCCTCATCCTTTTGGGCATCTGCTGCTGCAGCTGGTGGTTCCGCCGGCACTTGCTGGGTTTGAGGAGTTTCTTTTTTCTCTCCCGTTCCCTCAGTCACAACTTCTTCAGGTTCCTCCGCCCCTTCAATATCTATTTTCCAACCGGTTAACTTAGCAGCTAGCCTGACATTTTGTCCGCCCTTGCCTATAGCCAAAGACAGCTGAGATTGGGGCACTGTGACTGTGGCCGCCTTATCGGTCTCATTTAGTCTGACCTGGATATCTTTGGCAGGGGAGAGTGCTGCTGCAATAAACCTGGCCGGATCGTCTGAATAGGAAATAATGTCGATTTTCTCCTCACCCAATTCACCCATCACCGCTTGCACCCTCACTCCTTTTTGTCCCACCAAAGATCCTACCGGATCTACTCCATCCTGGATGGAAACTGCGGCAATTTTGGTTCTAAACCCAGCCTCTCTGGCAATTACTTTAACCTCTACTGCTCCCGATTGAATTTCCGGCACCTCTAAAGCAAATAAGGCTTTCACTAAATTCGGATCTGCCCTGGAAACCACCACCTCGGATCCCCTACCTCCCTCTCTTATCTCTTTGACCAAAAACTTCAACCTTTGATTTTGGGAATAAATTTCGTTGTGGACTTGTTCGGAAGGCGGCAATACTCCTTCTGCCCTGCCCAAATCCACAAAATAAGTATTGCCTTCTTGACGCTGAATGCTACCGGAAATAACGGTTCCCACTCTACCCTCATATTCTGCCAGAATTGCTCCTCTTTCTGCTTCATTAAGCTTTTGCATAATTACCTGTTTGGCAATGGCGGCAGCAATCCGGGCAAAACCCGGGGGAGTAACATTTTTATCACCGTCATAGATTGATATTTCCCCGCTAACAGGATCGACCTTGGAGGTAAACTGCTCAAAATTTTCCGGGATAGGTTCGTTTCTTAAAGCCAGGTCTTTTTTATAAGCAGCCAAGGCAGCCTGGCGGATGGCATCCAAAACCACTTCCACATCTACCCCCTTTTCGGAGGCGATTTGATTTAATGCTGCTGCAAATTCAGTTCTAGCCTGTGCCATAAACTCCTTTCAGTCGTAATCAACAAATTTCAAGATACAAGTATTCCAATTAGAATTTGTTTGTATCTTGTTATTTAACATTTGGTTATTTCTTTTAACAGTAGCTAAAAGAAAAGGTGGGACTAGCCCACCTTTTAGGTCCTTTTGAATATTAACAATTGTATTCTAACTTTTTACCAAATTGAAGTCAAGATTAAACTGTGATAGTGTAACTAACCTGATTGGGGGACTCATATTTTTCTGGGTAGATAAGTTTATTTTTACTTCCAATCCCAGAAAAAATCAACCCAGCTTCGAGCCAGAGGAATCCAGGTTTAAAACTTAAAACCAGCCTTTTTTCTTACCACTCAAATTATATAGCTCCTCATAAAGCTGTTTTTCCTGCTTAGAGGGGTTTTGGGGGACTGTCAAGTTTACCCGGACATAGTGATCCCCATAACCATGTTCTCTCAATCTTACCACTCCTTTACCTTTTAATTTAACTAAAGACCCTGGTTGGGTACCCGGAGGCACTTTAACCTTGACTTTTCCACCAATTGTTACCACTTCAAAGACATCTCCTAACACCAGCTGGGGAATATTGATGGTAATTTCTGAAAAAATATCTGCCCCTTCTCTTAAAAACTGGGGATTTCTGCCCACATTAAAGACAATGTCCAAATCCCCAAATCTCATTTTAGTCCCGTTATCCACTCCGGGGGGAACTTTAATCTTCATCCTTTTTCTGGTTAATCTTCCCTGGGTATTCCTTTGTTCTATTTCTATCTCTTTAGTCACTCCATGTACAGCTTCATCAAAAGTTAAATTAAGCTGATATGTGGGCCTTCTTCTAAAAGCTTCCCCAAATCCTGCTCCGCCGAAAATTTGTTCAAATAACTCAAAAGGGTCCTCAAAACCTCCAAAATCAAACTGAACATTTGGCCCCCCACCTGTTGACCAGGTGTATGTTTTAAAACCACCCTGCCCACCAAAGGGACTTCCTGCTCCAAAGGGTCCGCCATAACCTGCTGGCCCTGAGCGTGCCGAAGGGTCAAATGCGCCGTGTCCAAACTGGTCATAAGCACCCTTTTTTGATGAATCAGATAATACCTGATATGCTTCTGAGATCTCCTTAAACTTTTCTGCAGATCCAGCAGATTTGTCCACATCAGGATGGTGTTTTCTGGCCAGCCTCCTATAAGCAGATTTTATTTCATCTGCAGAAGCTCCCTTTTTTAAACCCAGTATTTCATAATAATCACGCTTGGCCATATCTTTTGGTTATTATAGCAATCTACACCTAAAAGTGCTAGTTTAAGCAAAGTGGAAAACTGGGATTTGCTGGATAGGTTTTAGCTTCTTTTGTTCTCCTTTTTCGATTACCTCTTGAACTCTGTCTACAGTATCAGGAGTTAGGTATTGTTCTCCGCATTGCGAGCAAACTAAAGCCGGAACATCAGAAACCACATAAGCTTTACCCTCAAGTTCCTGGGTATAGGTGATCTTTTTTTGTTCTAAACTTCCTTTGCAAACTGAACATTTTTTCATAATTTCCTCCTTGTTTTTAAATCTTCCTCCCATTCTTCCAAATCCGGTGTTTTTCCTAAGAGCAAACATGCTGGACCATAATGGTGCTCAGGATAATCCTCAATAATCTCCCCGCTTTTTACTGCTTCTTCTATATCTTTTCTCTTGAACCTTCTGGCGATCCGCTGTTTAGCTCCGTGTAGAGTATACCTATATTTTCCCTCTGCCACAGCCTTTTTTATATAATCCAATTTCCCTTGGAGCTTTCTAACCATTAGCTGTAATGATATTTTACTACTCTGAACTCAAAAATGCTATACTAATTTTAATTATGCAAAAAGGCTTTGCTCCAATATTAATAGTTATTTTAGTAGCAGTTTTAGGAATTGGTGGATATTTTGTGTATACCAATGCGAAGAACCAAACTAAGCCTGCTCAACAGGTACAAACAACTCAAACTCCAACTCCATCTCAAGATCCAACTACCTTGAAGTTTACAGATCAAGAACAAACTCAAGAATCGGAGGGAGTAAAAATCATTAATGGAAGTGTGTACAGAATCTCTCCTGTTTGAGATCGCAGTCATATCCCCTGATAAAACAAAAATCCTTTTGTTTGCAAACGAAGGATTATCACTTTATGGTATGTACATTACTTCAATAGATGGAACAATGATAAAAAAATTAGACGGTCCCAGTAACACTGGTGAGTGGTCTCCTAACAGTCGTTATATTGCCTATTTAAGTAAGGCTGCAGATGCGGGTCCTTTGACAAGAGTTTTTGTATACGATACCGAAAACAATAACGAGTTGGACTTGTCTGCAAAACATAATACAGGATATTCAATTCTAGGCTTCGACGATATCAGATGGTTAGACGATAACAGTGGTATTAAAATTAACTATGTAGCATATGATGATTCCATATCCTATGGAAATAAAATTGGCGAGGGAGAGACCACTATTTTGTTAAATGTAAATTAGCTCGCAACAAAATTAGAAAATTTGTTATTCTCATTTTTGCACTCAGGATGACAAGAAGATTATTCCTCTTTTTTCTTATCTGAATCTTCGTCTACCACTTCACCTTCCACAGCTTCCTCCTTCGCCGAGGCTTCGGAGGACACGTCTTCTGTTTTAGGTGTTTCTTCTGGTTTTTCTGATTCACTGGCAGTCTGACCTGCTGGTTGTTCTGAATCATTCTGTTCTGCACCAGCAGCCCCTGTTTTCTGACCCTGGTACATGGCTGCTCCCACCTTTTGCAACGCCTCTGATAAAGCCTCCATTTTGGGTTTTAGGTCTTCCGGTGAAGCTGTCTGGACTACCCCTTTTAGGTCATTTAACTTTTGCTCCACATCAGTCCTGACCTCAGCTGAAACTTTATCTCCGGCTTCCTTAAGGCTTCTTTCAGCTGTAAATATTAAAGTATCTGCCTGGTTTCTTACCTCCACCTCTTCCTTTTTCTTTCTGTCTTCCTCAGCATGGGCTTCTGCCTCCTTGGTCATCTTTTCCACTTCATCTTTAGAAAGTCCTGTGGAACCGGTGATGGTGATATTCTGCTTTTTGCCGGTAGCCTTATCATGGGCAGTCACATTTAAAATCCCATTGGCATCAATATCAAAAGTCACCTCAATTTGAGGTACACCTCTGGGGGATGGGGGAATCCCATCTAAAATAAATCTGCCTAAAGACTTATTGTCTGCAGCCATCTCCCTTTCACCCTGCAGGACATTAATCTCCACAGAAGTTTGATTATCTGCAGCGGTAGAAAATATTTCAGATTTGGAAGAAGGGATGGTGGTGTTTCTGGGTATCAATGGGGTCCTCACTGCCCCCAGGGTTTCTATTCCCAAAGTCAGAGGGGTGACATCCAAAAGCAGCACATCTTTAACTTCCCCGCCTAAAACTCCTCCCTGGATGGCAGCCCCCACAGCCACTACTTCATCCGGGTTAATCCCCTTGTGCGGTTCTTTGCCAAAGAAATCTGAAACTGCTTTTTGGACTGCCGGCATCCTGGTCATCCCTCCCACCAACACCACCTCATCAACTTTACCTGCTTCAATTTTGGCATCTTTTAAGGCAGCCTTAACAGCCTCAAAGGTTTTGTCAATTAAGGGTTTCACCATCGTCTCCAGCTTGGCCCGGGACAGCCTCATCTCCAAATGCTTAGGCCCGCTGTCTGTGGCAGTCACAAAGGGGATAGAGATGTCTGCTTCCTGGGTAGAAGAAAGCTCAATCTTGGCCTTTTCAGCCCCGTCTCTTAACCTTTGCAAAGCCTGTCTGTCAGATTTTAGATCAATCCCCTCCTGCTTTTTAAACTCCTCAGCCAGGTAATCTAAGATCACCGCATCAAAATCATCCCCGCCCAAATGGGTATCACCGTTGGTGGATTTGACCTCAATTACCCCATCGCCCAGCTCCAAAATGGAGATATCAAAAGTCCCTCCGCCCAGATCATAAACAGCAATGGTGTGGGCATGGGATTTATCCAACCCATAAGCTAAGGCTGCCGCAGTAGGCTCATTGATAATCCTTTGGACATTTAACCCTGCTATCTCCCCGGCCTGTTTAGTGGCCTGTCTTTGGGAATCATCAAAGTAAGCAGGCACGGTAATGACTGCATCGGTCACTTTTTCACCCAAATAGGATTCGGCATCAGCCTTAATTTTTTGCAAAATCTGGGCAGAGATCTCCTGGGGAGTATACTCATGGCCTTCCACCTCCACCACCGCCATGTCATTTTTGCCAGCCTTGATGGTATAGGGCAACCATTTGATATCCCTTTGCACCTCCGGGTCTTTAAACTTTCTGCCCATCAGCCTTTTGATAGAAAAAATAGTCTCTTTGGGGTTAACAATAGCCTGCCTTTTAGCTACCCTGCCTACATTATTTTTAAGGGGATTTACCACAGAGGGGATAATATTTTCCCCTTCGGCGCTGTGGATGACTTTAGGCTTGCCACCCTCCATCACCGCCACTACACTATTAGTTGTCCCTAAATCAATTCCAACGATTTTTGACATTAGTTACTCCTTTCTTTTCTGATCATCTACCCCAGACGCACGGCTCATTCTCGAATCAAATCTTCGTAACAATGTAGCCTGCACACGTTGTACAACGCTACTATTTCCTAGCCATTCACGCACCATTTCAGATATCACTTTTCTCCCATCTGATGTAAACATTCCTAATACTACTATAATAGTTATTCCAACAATTGAGCCTAGCTCATTATTTCCATGTGAATCTACTTCATTAATATCACGCCATGTCTCTCTTAATCCCATATTTCTCCTTTCTAAGCAGGATTTTCCTCCCTTAATTCTTGATTCATATTGCTTGGTTCTCTTCGTCCAACAACTACCTGCGCCGGTCTAACCACCCTGTTATTTAATCTATACCCTTTCCTAACTACCTCCAAAATTATATTATCATCACCCTCACGGGTGTCAACTGCTTCATGAAGGCTTGGATCAAATTGGACACCTTGTCCTGAGCTTGTCGAAGGATCTGCCTCAATTTCCTCCAAGCCCTCTTGAGCCAATACTTGTTTAAACTCTTTAATTGCTAATTCTACACCCTTAACCCACTCCTTCGACTCGCTCTGCTCGCTCAGAACCTGTCGGCCACCTTCAACTGACATCTCCAAATGATCCAATACCGGCAGGAGTCTTTTAATCAGTTCTCCACCAACAAAAGCTGTCAGCTCACTCCTGCCCTCAGTAACCCTTTTTTCCAAATTCTGGTAATCAGCCACAGCCCTTTTAAGCTGGGCTTCCAGCTGATTAACTTTCTCTTCCAAATCTTTAATTTTATCTGTTTTTTTAGTCATATTATCAGTGCTGAGTGCAAAGTGATAAGTCATGAAAGACTTTGCACTTTGTCCTTTGCACTATCTAAACCCTCATTGCCTCTGTTAACAGATTTCTGACATATTTAACATAAGGCAAAACCAAGGCAAAATTCATTCTGGCAGGACCGATTACTCCAATGATTCCCATCTTTGCAACATCTAAATCATATTTTGTAAAAACAAAGCTGGTTGACCGCAAGTTTTCAAACTCCGTATCTTCACCAAACAAAATATGGATCGGATCACTCCCAACTGCTCTACCGATTATCTCCTGCAACCTGGGATTTTCATCAAATAAAGACAATACAAACCTGGTTACATCAATATCATAAAACTCCGGCCAATCCAGGATATTAGCTGCCCCGGCGTAATACAACTGGCCCTCTTCATCAGTTGCCAAACCCAGCATATCACAACGGCTGGCCAAGGCTTTTACTGCCTCCCTAAGCAGCCTTTCTCTTTTATACCTTTCCGACATCAGCTTCTCTTTAATAGAAACCTCGGCTGTGACAGGCAGTTGTTTTTCCTTCATCAGCTCCCCAATATAGAGCCTGAAGCCCATGGAGGTAGGAATTCTACCTGCTGAGGTATGAGGCTGCTTTAAAAATCCGGCTTCGGTTAAACGGACCATTTCGATTCTGATAGTGGCAGGGGATACTCCCAAATCATATTTTCTTTCAATTACCTCGGACCCAACCGGTTCTGCCGATTCAATGTATTCTTCAATTACTGCTTTTAAAAGTGCCTTTTGTCTATCAGTCAAATCAGCCATAATGGTTCTGTTAGCAGTAACATACCATGAGTGCTAACTCTTGTCAATATATTAGTTCAGGGTACTACCAAGTCTTTTCCCTGGTATTGACTTAACCTTTTGTTTTTTACAGCCATAACAGCGGCAATAACTACTACCCCTACCCCGCCTACCACTACAGACGCGGGTCCTCCGATTGCTTTAGCCAAAAATCCGGCCTCAATTTCCCCCAGCTGCGGGCCTCCCTGAAAAAAAATTCTCATGACCGAGGCCATTCTGCCACGCAGATGATCCGGGGTAATCATCTGCCTGATAGTATTTCTAATAATAGTGGAGATCATATCCCCAAACCCTACGAAAAATAAAAACAACAGTGACAAGGGTAGGAAGCTGGATAAACCAAAAGCAATAGTGGCCACCCCGTATAAACCTACCGAGGCTAAAATTAGCCTGCCCTGGTGTTGAATTTTATGAAATAGCGATAATAACAATCCTGCTACTATTCCTCCTACAGCCGGAGCAGAATACAATAGTCCCAGCCCGGTTGGTCCTACATGAAGAACATCTTTGGCAAAAACAGGCATAAGTATGGTGGCAGTGCCAAAAAAAGTGGCCAGAAAATCCAATATCATGGTGGAGTAAAGAATTGGAGTACTGATTACAAATTTTACTCCCTCCCAAATTGAGGCTAAATTAACTTCCCCTGTCTGTTTTGTGGCATTAAGGCTTTTTTTAATTATTAATATGCTTACAATAAAAACCACAAAAGAAAAGGCATTCATCAAATACACCGATCCCACCCCTAAAAAAGCTATGAGAAACCCGGCCACGGCCGGCCCCAGCAGGGTGGCTGTTTGATACTGCAAAGTATTTAAAGACACAGCATTCATAAAATAATTTCTTGGAACCAGATGAGGCAAAACCGCCTGCCTGGCAGGCAGGGAAAAAGAGGAGGCAGTAGAGTGTAAAAATAATAGAATATAAATTATCAGTGGGCTGATTAGTTGCAGATAAGTCAAAACAAAAAATACGGATACCAACCCTGCTTGAACTAGTTGAGATAAAATCAATAGCTTCTTTCTGTCCAGCTTGTCTGCAAATAATCCTCCGATCAGAGAAAACAACATTATGGGTAAGAAATTGGACAGCCCAATTAGTCCCAAAGAGGCGGGATTTCTGGTTAACTCATAAACTTGCCAGGAAACAGCCACTGTTTGCATCTGGTTACCCACCTCGGAAACAAATGAACCAAACAAATAATTTCTATAAATAGGAATTTTTAAAGCTTGCATAAATTTAATAGTCCAGTATAACTTATTTTGTAGTATCATAGGCATAGTATGAAAGTACTTTTGTTTGGAAACAATACCAAAAATATCACAGAGCTGGTAACTAGGATGGGACTGGACATAGTTACCAAAGATCCGGAAGTCATTATTACTTACGGAGGAGACGGCACTTTGCTTTCTGCAGAAAGGCAATATCCGGGAGTGCCAAAACTGCCCATCAGAAACAGCCGGGTCTGCAAAAAATGTTCCAACCATGAAGATGAAGTAGTTGTTAAAAATTTACTGGAGGGCAAACTTCTCCTGAAGGAGCACCAAAAACTGGAAACCGTCATTTTATATAAAGACTTTTATGCCCTAAATGATTTTGTAATCAGGAACGTTGAGCCCACTCACACCATCAGGTTTAAAACCTCTGTCAGCGGGGATAAACTTTTGATAGGAGATGGAATTGTGGTTGCTACTGCTTTTGGTTCTACCGGATATTTTAAAAGTATTACCGGGCGGTCTCTTGAGAATAGCAAACAAAGGTGGGGCCTGGCTTTTAATAATACTACCGAAAAAGTCTCCCCTGTTTATCCATCTTCAAATGAAAAAATTGGGTTTCAGCTAACCAGAGGGAGAGCCACTCTTACATTTGACAATAGTACGGAAGTTTTTACAGTGGATGAAGGATCTGAAGTGATATTTAAACTTTCAGACCGGGTGGCAAAAATTTATGAAGACACTTCCCTGCGTTGCCCAAACTGCCGAATAAATAGAGACTAAACAACCGGTGATTCCAGGAAGTGAAGTTCCATTTTAGTGGTATCAAATTCTACTTTTATGCCCACCGGCATGGGGATATTAACTGTAAAATGTCCAAAATCTAAGTTTGCCATAATAGGGAATTTATAATCTTTTAATATTTCTAGAACCATTTCTTTAAGAGGGGGTTCTATGACTTTTTGTCTCAAAGGTTTTACATACTTAATTTTTCCAATCAGCATCCCTGAAATTCTATCTAATACTCCCATGTATTTTAATTTATACAAACTATCAGCAATTTCGTACAAATTTTTCCCTATTTCCTCCCAAAAAAGTATGCTTCCATTAAAATACTCTAGGGGAGGAAAATACTGCGTTCCTGAAAGCAGCTCCTGAAGTTGCAGTATCCCTCCAATTAAATGTCCCTCTGCTTTTCCTTTTTTCCACTCTTCCCAATCAGATAAAGGTTTAATTATTCCCGGAGTATTAGTTTGAGCTAAAAATCTTAGAAAAAATTCCTGGTCTAATTTTGGCCAAGAATTTTGCCCTTCTTTTATAACCCTTCCAAAACCAAAGCTTACATCATCCATATGGAATCCCACTAATCCTGTTTTGGCAAATAATGCCAGATGGTAGATAGTAGCATCAGACATCCCTATAAAAGGTTTAGGATTTTTCCTGACTACTTCGTAATCTAAATGCTCTATAACATACATAGCTGAATATCCTCCTGTTTGGCCAAAAATCGCTTTTACGCTTTTATCAGCAAACATAGCATTTATATCTTCTGCCACCTCAATTGGAGTCCCTGCCATCCACCATCTTACTTTTCCAATTGTTTTTCCTTCTTTAATCTTAAATCCCATTTCTTCTATTAATGCCTTACCTCTTTGATATTGATCTTTAAACTCAGGAAGCACTGGCAAGGAAGATGCCACAATTCCGATAGTGTCTCCGATACTTAATTTAGGAGGTTTGAGGATTTTCATTCTTGAATGATAACAAAAATCTCGCCCCATGAAAGAGGCGAGATTTAATAATTACCTTATTACTGTAATATTATTTTTTACCACAGGCTTTGCAATCCTGCATGTGGGTTGCACCAATATAGACAGCTGATGCTCCCACCAAAATATAAACCAGGTTTGTCAAACCTATCCCTCCAAAAATAGCTTCTACCAGGTTGAGATTAAGAAGGGACACCAAACCCCAGTTTAAACCACCCACTAACAAAAGGGTGAATGCTACCATATGAAGAACTTTCATTTAATCACCCCCCTTCTTTCCTACAGCATACTCATAAATTTCAGATTAAATCAAGGGGTCCGGTCAGGATTTTAAAATACTCAAAAATGCTTCCTGGGGGATCTCGACCCGGCCTACCATTTTCATCTTTTTCTTGCCTTTTTTCTGTTTTTCCAAAAGCTTGTCTTTTCTGGTCCTGTCCCCACCATAAAGCTTGGCTGTAACGTCCTTCCTAAAAGGAGAGGTGGTCTCTCTGGCAATAATAGTTCCACTAATGGTTGCCTGAATTGCTATGGCAAAATTTTGTCTGGGTAAAATTTCTTTTAACTTTCCCACCACTTTCCTTCCTAAACTTTCTGCCTTTGGTCTATAAACTATTGTAGATAGCGCATCCACTTTTTCCCCTCCCACTAAAAAGTCTACCCTGACAGCATCAACTTGCCTAAACTCCAAAAACTCCCAGTCCAAAGAGGCAAACCCGGAGGAGATTGACTTTAACCGGTCGTAAAAATCCGTCACCATCTCCGACAAAGGCATCTCATAATTCATTTCAACCTGCATCCCAAAATGCTGCATATTTAAAAACCTTCCCCTCCTGTCTTGGGCTAGTTCCATAACCGGACCAATATAGGTTTGGGGAACAAAGATTTTTAAATTAACCCAAGGCTCTTTGATATCTTTGGCAGTCGGGTCAAAATCAGATGGATTATCTAGCGGTTTATCATTTACCAAATATTCCACAATTGGGGCAGTTGCTAGTAAATCTACATTGAACTCTCCGGACAATCTTTCTTGGACAACCTCCGCATGTAAAAGTCCTAAAAAGCCACATCTAAAACCAGAACCCAAAGCTTGAGACTGCTCAAGTTCATATGAAAAAGCCGGATCATTTAATTTAAAGCGCGATAAAGCTTCTTTTAGTTCAAAATACTCACTATTTTCAATTGGATAAAGACCTACAAAGACCATTGGTTTAACAGTTTTATATCCTGGCAGCTGTTTTGCATCCGGTGTGGAGCTAATGGTATCTCCTACCCTTACCAAATCAGGAGTTTTAACACCTGTTGCTATGTATCCAATCTCGCCACTTTTCAAGCCATCATTAGCAGTCAGCTGAGGAGCAAAAAACCCGGTTTCTAAAATATGGCCGGAGGCCTTTGTTCCTAAAAAATAAATCGCTGATTGATTAGGCGGAGTTTGTCCTTCCACAATCCTCACTTGGGCCACCACTCCTTTAAAAGGATCAAAAAAAGAATCAAAGATCAAGGCTCTTAAAAGCATTTCACTTCCACCCTCACTTCCACCCTTGGGGTGGAATGAGCTGACACCTGCGGATTTGGGTGATGGAATACGCTCAACTATAACCTGTAAAAGCTTATCAACTCCTTCGCCGGTCTTACCTGAAACTAATAATATTTCCCCTTCATCAAATCCAAATGTTTCCATTAATTGTTTTTTCGATCCCGAAATATCAGCATTAGGTAAATCTATTTTGTTAACAACAGGTATTAAGGTTAAATTTTGTTCCAAAGCAGATAATCCGTGAGCCAAAGTTTGAGCTTGAATTCCTTGGGTAGCATCCACCAAAAGCACCACTCCTTCCACGGCTGCTAAGGCCCTTGAGACTTCATAAGAAAAATCCACATGACCCGGGGTATCAATAAGATTTAGGATATAAGAACCTGCTGACGCAGGACCTTGATTCCTATCGGAATTAGGGTTAGCGTTTAGGGTATAGTTTAAACGCACCGGTGCAAGCTTAATTGTGATACCTCGTTCTCGCTCCAAAGCTAAGGAATCCAGTAGTTGTGGTTTTAATTTATCTTTGGGAACAGTACCGGTAAATTCCAGTAACCTGTCGGCCAAAGTTGATTTTCCGTGGTCCACATGAGCCGCAATCACAAAATTTCTGATATTCATTAAACTGCTCCTGTGGTGTCGGGAATAATTTCTTTTGATTTAAGCTTATCTTGGAATTTAGCTACTCTTTTAATTAAGTCTGCATAAGTCTGCAACTCTTTAACTTTTAAAAATCTAACTAAAACCAGGTATACCGACAAGGCAAAGACCGAGGAAAAACCGGTTAAAATAAGTAAATTAATTGTTCTGGTGGTATCAAAAATGACCGCATCCAAAAGTTTTATGGGTACATATAACGCTACACCCATAATAACCGCGGCCATCAGCATCTTTAAAAACGGGCCCAGTGCTTGAGTCAAATTAAACTTACCTGCCTTAATATGCAAAAAATAAAAAAGCAGGACTGCTGAAAGCAGGGCGGAACTTGAATTAGCCAGACCAATACCCCAAACGGGTAACCTCAAAAATAAAATAAAATAGACGCTGAGGATAATATTCAAAACCACTACAATCAAAGAAACTATCACCGGAGTTTTAGTATCTTTTAAAGCATAGAAGCCTCTTACCAGAAGTAAAGAAACAGCCTGGGCCGAAAGGCCGATTGACAAAAAAGCCAAAGTGGCACCGGTTAAGACAGTGGCCTCCCAGTCAAACTGGGAGGCTCCGAATATTAGTCTTACTACCGGTATTCTAACTACTATCAAAATAGCTGTTGCCGGAAGAGCTAAAAATAAAATTTGATGCATGGTGGTAAGCAGGGTAATTTTAAATTCTTCAATCTTGCCTCTGGCTCTTTCTGATGATAAAACCGGCAAAGCAGCTTGGGCCAAAGATGCTCCAAACAATCCTATTGGAACAACCTGAAGATGTTGAGCATAAGTTAAGTAGGTAATTCCTCCGGCCATCCAGGAAGCCAAATTTATCCCTACTGTTTCATTAATTTGCTCGGCAGCCAAACCAAAGGTTCTTATACCCATAAGATGCAGTATCTCTTTAACTCCCGGATGAAAAAGCTTAAGTGGGAATTTAAATCTAAACCCTACTGACCAAATTAAAGGCAACTGGATTAAGGCATGTAAAATCGCTCCTATAACCACCCCCACCGCAGCTCCTGTAATCCCCATTGATTTTGATAAAAAAGTAATTCCTAAAATAATCCCCAGGTTATAAAAAACCGGGGCTAAGGCGGGAATTATAAATCTTTGAAAAGATTGTGAAATGCCAATAAACAAAGCGCCAAAGACTAAAAGAATCTGCCCAAATATAATTATCCGGGTTAAGGTGACTACCTGTGCTTGCTTATCCGGGGTAAATCCCGGAGCCACTATGGTTGAAATCAAGGGTGAAGCGAAAATGAATATTAAAACAGTAGCAAGAACAAATATGAATAAAGCCACATTTAAAATTGCCCTGGCCAAATCATAAGCGTCTTCTTTTCCCTTGCTTTCCAGGTGTTCGGTAAAAACCGGAATAAAGGCCACTGACAAAGCTCCTAAAATGACTATTTGGAAAATTAAATCAGGTAATCTAAAAGCTGCCCAAAAAATATCAATGGTGTTAGGTGGGAAAACATGAGCCAGCAAACGGTCCCTGACAAGCCCCAAGATTTTGGCTATCACCATAGTAGCCATGATAATAAAGGCTCCGGATAAAATTGAAGTTTGCCGGGAATACAAAATAGAAAACAGATTTTTAACCATGGTTTTTAATAGTGTAGCATTCTAGCTTGCTAAAAAGGTAGGAGCTATGATACCATACTCGCCATGCCACTCATTCAATCAGCCATTAAAAAGGTCCGGAAAGACAAAACCAGGACAGCCCGCAATAGAAAGCGGGAGCTTGCATTAAAGTCTTTACTTAAAAAGGCCCGTCTTAGCAGGAGGGCCAAAGATTTGCACGCTGCTTTTTCCGCCCTTGATAAAGCCGCCAAAGTTCATTTGATTCATCCTAACAAAGCCTCCAGATTAAAATCACGGCTTTCCCGGGGAATTAGCCAGAAACCTACTCCAAAAACTGCCGTTAAAAAGAAACCTTAACTGGCTTCTGGTTTCCAGCTTCCAGTTTTTAGTATAATGTGTTCATGCCCAAGTCGCCGTCTGCTAAGTTAAGCATTCGTTTAGATTTACTTAAACCGCAAAGCAACCCTGAAAAACTTTTAACCAAACTGCTGCGGTGGCTGCTTTCCAGCGGTCGCTATATTTTTATCTTTGTAGAAGCAGTCATGCTTTTGGCATTTATTGCCAGGTTTAAACTGGATGCGGATAAAATAGACAGGAAAGAGGCTATAGAGGAACAAATTCCTTATATAGAAAGCCTTAAACCTGTTGAGGTTTCCATCAGACAAACCCAGCTGAAGCTTTCTACCATCAACTCTTTCTACTCAAACTATACAGATTTTTCCCAGGTACTCAAAAAAATTGCCAACCAGACTCCCTCGGGAGTAAAAGTTACCAGCTTAAACTTACAAAAAAATGTGGCCAAGATAAGTATTCAACTCAATGCCCAAGCCCAAACTAATAATGACCTGGCCAGCTTTTTGGCTGGTTTAAAGCAGGATTCGTTTTTTTCAGATGTTAATGTCACCAATATCGGCTTTGAACAAGGAAATTTGAATTTTTCACTCACAGTGGGGGCAAATACCTCCTCTTCCGGAGGTAAAAAATTATGAAGTCACAAACTCAAATCTATTCACGATATTTTACCTATATCAAACCCTTTACTCGTATACCCATTATCAAAACTTATGGTTCAACCATTTTCTCTCTTTCGGTCATAATTGTTTTTATCATCTTTGCCATCAAACCCACTGTTGAAACAATTTTAGTTTTACAAAAAGAGGTGGAAAATTTTACTCAGGTTTTAGAAAAAGTTTCTGAAAAAGCCAACAACTTATCCCTGGGAAAACAAAACTATGAAAAATTAGACCCGACCATCAAAAGTAGAATTGAAGCGGGTATCCCGGACGGTGTCCAGGTAAAAACAGTCATCCAAAATCTGGAAACTTTGGCTAAAAACCATGAAGCCTCAATTTCAGCTTTGCAATTTCAGCCTGTGGGGTTGGAAGTAAAAGCACAAAATCAGCCTGGCTTTTTGGCGGAAATATCCTTTACTTTCAATGTTGAAGGTAAATACCAAGACCTGCTGCTTTTGCTTGAGGATCTAAAAAGAAGTAGCCGGTTAATTTCCATAGAAAACTTATCTCTATCAAGGCTTACTGAGAATACTGGCCTAATTATGTCTATAACAGGAAAGGCTTATTACCTAAAGTAATTTAAAAAATGACTAGAAAAGAATGGCTTCTGGCAGCAATTTTAACTTTTATCACCATTTGTGCTTGGGTAATATTTGATATACTTCACGAGCGGGCGAAGGTAGAAATCCCTCCTAAAGTCCAGGAGGTGATCGAACCAATCAGCCCTGAACTCAATACATCGGGACTTATGAACATACCATGAAGGATTTTATTAACCGTTTTAAAATCCCAACTGTTTTGGGGCTTGGTATTATTGTTTTTGGAATAGTTGCCGGTGTCTTCTTGGTGGTACGGCAACAAAGTTACATTTCCAAAGCCTCACCAGATCTACTTGCTCAAAATATTGCCATTACCAATATTTCTGATAATTCGGCAGTCATTTCCTGGCAAACTTCAGCTCCTGCAGCCTCATTTGTCACTTATGGCCAAAGTAGCCCGGATGAACAAACTGCTTTAGATGACAGGGACACCAGTCCCCCATCCGCCGGACCTAAAATCCACCTTTTCCACTATATCACCATTAAAAATCTTTTACCTAAAACTACCTACCAGTATAAAATTATTTCAAGCAAAACTGTCTCTGCTGTCAACAAATTCACCACAGCTTCTCCTCTTCCCCAAACCGGCTTTAGCCCGGTCATAGGAACGGTTCTTGATGATAATAAGTCTTTGGACGAAGGGATAGCTTTTTTATCTATTGCCAATGCCGCTTTGCAATCTGCCTTGATTAAAACCGAAGGTAATTTTCTAATCCCCATCTCTCAACTTAGGAAAGCGGATTTATCTGATAATTACCCCTCAACAGAAGAAACTATAGCCAAACTGACTATTGTTTCAGCCAGTGGTGAAGCAAATGCTTTATTTAAGTTAATTGATTCAGGAAATTTACCCCCCTTACGCTTGGGTGAGAATTTGGATCTGACTACCGCTCCCGCACCTACCCCACCCCCCCAGGTAAACAAGTTTGATTTAAACAATGACGGCAAAATCAATGCCGCAGATAATGCCGTTATTTTAAATAATTTCGGCAAAAACCCTAAGGATAAGAGGGCAGATTTAAACGGCGACAATGTGGTGGACCAAAAGGACTTAGACCTTATGGCAAAACAAATTAATCAATGAAAACTGAGCCTGGTCTTTTTCTAATAACCCGCTTTTAATTTTAAAATCTATTTCTAAAACCTCCTTATACAAATTTATCAACTCATCAGGTGAAAAATTTTTTCTCATCCCGGCATTTTTATTTTTAATAAACTCTTTTGCTCCTTTTGGACTAACTACCAGATTTCTCAACAGATAAAAAATCATGATAATTATGTATTGTGTGTCCAGTCCCTCTTTTTTTAGTTTATTCAGCTCTATAAAAGCACCCTTATCTTTCATCCCCAACTTATTAAGGAATGAAAAAATTGTTGTTTTCTTTGCCTCGGGAAAATATAAAATTTGTCCTTCTTTTTTAACCCACTCCATAACGGGTTTTTTCTCAGGCACTTCATGGTCAAACCAAAGAACTAGGTGGTAAATGAGGGGTGACGGGTCAAAGACAAAATCATCCGGGGGATTTTCTAAAATTATCAACCTCTCTTCCTCGAATATGGAAACTGTTTGTAGTGTACCCGAGACATCACTTACTTCAACTCCTTTTTCAAATACCACCACATTATTTGAGTCAAATTTTTGTTTTATTTCCAGCAGTTTCTTCCTGGAGCTAGCGATCGCTTCTCCGTGCAGCAGCAGTAGCCTCATCTAAGTTTATTTCTCCTGAGAGTATCTTTTTAACATATTCGTGTATGATAGAAAAGTCATCGTCTTGAGAAACCAAAACATAAGCACCTCCATAGTTTGAAGGAGCAGGGTGAACCAGTATGGAATCATCCAAAATTAAAGTATAACTTTGATCCAGTTTCTTTGACAGTTTATAGAACTCTAAAGCCTCCCTGGGTGAGATATCAGTATCAATACTTTTATCAAAAGTCTTAACGAGCTCGGAAATCTTAGCCGGATTAAAAAAAGTTTCAAGCGATAACATTCTATTTCTGATTGCTTGCAAAACCAACTCCTGTCTTTTGGAGCGGGCAAAGTCAGACCCTTCCCCATTGGTACCATGCCTGCTTCTGACAAACTTTAAGGCAGTAGTACCATTCATATGTTGTAAACCCCTTTTAAAACCGATGTGTTCATACCGGCAAGTAAAGTATTTAATTCCCTTATCTTCCTCTGCCGAATCTGTGGCAATAAATCCGTCCGGTGCAATTAACACTTTTCTTTTGCCCGGATCAATATTGAGTTTTTTGGCCTCTTCTTCATTAAATTCCCTTTCCTCTTCTTTAAAGCCGCACAAAGCCTCTTCTTTACTCTCAACCGGGTAAATATAATCATCAAAGCCCTTTTCTACTGCCACATCAATCCCACCCAAATCATCAACAGCTTTAACAAAACCTCTAAAATCAACCATTAAGGAATAGTGGATGGGAATTCCCAAAATATTTCCCATAACGGTTTTGGCAAGATTCAAGCCATTGTTTTGATTCAAACTTAACTGATAAACCGCATTAGCTTTAGCTTGCAAAGCCGGCAGCCACAAATCTCTGGGAATAGAGATCAGATGAACTTGATTGGTTTTCAGGTTATATGAAGCTACCAAAATAGTATCTGTCAGGGTGGCTCCGGCATGGGTCCCGCCGGGTATTCCCAAAAATAAGACATTAACCTTATCGCTGCTGGATTTTAAGGGGTTTTTGAGTAAGTTGCTAAAACTTATGGTATTGGATCCGGACAGGGTAGTTAAAAAAAGGGCCAGGACAGTTAAAATACTGACTGCAAAAATAAAAGGGATTAGTTTTTTAAGCACCCTCTTGGCTCTTTTTACCTTCAACGGATTGTCTTTTTCTCCTTTAAACCTGATTTGTCTCAATTTCCGCACTCCTTAACGATTCTTAAAAATTCTTCTGCATCCAAAGAAGCTTTTCCTACCAGTACCCCGGAAATATTTTCCTGTAAGATAAATGATTTAACGTTTTCCGAAGTAACACTACCGCCATATAAAATCTCCAATCCGCCAGCTGGCGGATCATATTTTGATTTTAAAAGCTGGGCTATATTTGAGGCATTGTCCGGGCTGTCAGGATTACCTGTGCCTATGGCAAAGATTGGCTCATAAGCTACCAGCTGGCAACCTGCTGGCACCGGAGTATCTGCTCCCTGGACACAAACTAAAGGGATGATCTGATGCTCTAAAGCCTGTTTAACTTTCCGGGCCACCATTTCATCTGTCTCACCAAAATTTTGTCTTCTTTCAGAATGACCTAAGATAGCCAAATCAACCACCTCTTGCAAAATCCTGGCTGCCTCCTCACCTGTATAAGAACCTTCCCCAAAAGGGGATAGGTCCTGGGAGCCAACCAGCAAAGGGTAATTCCCCACCACCACAGCCTTTTTTACTTCTTCCAGACAAACAAAAGTGGGACAAACCACCACTTTTAGGTTTTCTCTTTTCTGAAGCTTTGGCCCCACATACTCTATCCACTGCAAGGCTTCAGAGATTGTCTTATTGCTTTTCCAGTTAGCAATAACCCACAAATTCTTACTCATAGTTAAAATAGCGAAGTTCGAGACAATAAAGCAATTAGAAAATTTTTGTGCAGATCTTAAGCAAAAATTTTCCCATAGTGAGACTAGAAAATTACTACATGATGCAGTATATTCTAGTCGAACGGTGCTTTATGTCCGAACGAGCCAGTTTCCCAGTGACGAGCTGATTTATTATTCTCCCCACCAGCCGTACTTTTCCAAGTCTACCACGAAGTCTTGACTTACTTCCACCCCCTCCTGCTCGAGTAAAGTTTTTTGTAATATTTTAGGGTGGTCCAAGCATTTGGTGGAGATAAACCCATGCCTGTTTATGACCCTGTGCCAAGGGGCCTCATCAATGTTAAAATGTAAAATCCCTCCCACCAGCCTGGCCCCCCTAGGAAGACCAGCCAGAGTGGCAATAGTGCCATAAGTTGCCACCCTACCATAGGGAATATTCTTGGTTATATTTAAAACCTTATCTTTGAAATTCATTCTGATAAAAATTACTTTTTAGAAACTATGGAGTTAATTAAATAGCCTAAATAAAAACCAACTATACACCAAAGAAAGATTATAAATACAAAGGCCGTAGGGTTGGGGTTAAATAAACTACCTAGTTGTTTAAAAACATCTGGGATAAATAGAACATAGGTGACTATTGCAGAGCTAATCGCTAGTATCACCCCAACCATTATATGGATATTTTTGGTTAAAATTCTTCTTCCAATCCAACCAAATAAGAAAAAAGAGAAAAATAATATCACATTAACTGGAGCCCCCAATCCCCAAATTAAAAAAGCAGACCAAAAAGCTTTAAGGGTATTTGTAAAAGAAACAGGAAAAAGAAATATAGTTAGTAAAATTACAAGAGAAACTATCCACCTCATCTCTCGTCATTGTACCAGATTCTTATCTCCCGACACTAACTTTCCTTGCTTCAGCAGTAATAATTTAATACCATGTTAATTAGTGAACATTTGGAAGACATGGTTATTAACAATCTTACTTTTCATAATCAGCCTGTTTATAATTGCGCTTAGTCAACATCTAACAACAATTCTATTTATTGATAACTTTACACCTTCTGATGGCTTACTGAGAGAGATACTTAATAAGCTATTCCTTTTACTTTTAGGGCCCTTTATTATAATGGGCTTTGCATTTTGGGGAGAAGGCGATTTCAACCTCTTAAATCCAATTCTCTTTGTTGATCCAATTTATAAGATAGCTCTAATATGGATAGCAAGGAAAACATTAAGCTTTGGCATTAATTTTATTACTGCTCAAGTACTCATAATTGAGGTCTCTTTATTGATTTTAGTCCTGTCTCCTATATTTATTCAGGCAACAAATTACCGGATTACTTATTATCTTCTTTTACTCAATTCATATGTTTTACCTTCGTTAGCCTTAATCCCTTTTATAGGAATCAGAATCATGGGCTATAAATCACTTAGTCAAGCTTTATTAAAATCTATTGTTCCTCTCCTATTAGTAAGTGCTTTGTTAGTGCCTGCCATTACCTTAGCCTCACACAGCGAGCAGTTAAAGACCAAACGTCAACTAGATTTATTACCTCAACCTGACTATTTGCTTGGAGGGATGGGAAAAATTGCAGAGAGAGTTGGCACAAACCGCATCCAGTGGGTTTACTATTGCCATCAAGATGGTAATCTAACTTCAGGTAATTTCATTATCGCACAAACCAAACTGGGAGAGACAGATTGGCTGGGAGAACCTGCCAATGTTCAATTCAAGGTTGACAAATTTAATAAGGACTTAAAGATAAAAGAAGAACAAAGGAAAACTGAAGATGAGGAATATACAAAAATTTATAAAGCAATAAAAAAACACGAGCCTCTTCCTACTTTGGAAGAAATCTCGATAACAGGGTCTAAGACCTATCTTATAAGCAAATTTCTCCCATCAAATTATAGTTATTCTTATGAGAGCTCTTATGTTCTATTTTGGGAAATAGGTAATAAATATATTGAGCTATCACTAAATTCTTCATGTCAATATAACAAGGAAGACTTAATAAAAATTGCAGAATCAATGATTAACTAGAACTCATCCCGTGAGAGGTAAATCTAGGAAAACTTAAAAAGATTTAAGCCTTTAATCTTGGCAAAATCGTTCACATTTAAAGTAGCCAGGGTTAGTTTGTGGTGTATGGCAGTGGCAGCAACAATGGCATCAGCCAGGCTTGTGTTATATTTTGCCCTAATTTCTCCGGCCTTTTCGGAAATTTCTTC
>CAZKAW010000009.1:0-26889 GCA_964551255.1 uncultured Gammaproteobacteria bacterium | reverse complement strand
TCAGCATAAACAGGTGGAGAATAGAATAAAGCGGTAAGAATAAAGAATAAAGCTAGAAAAAGCTTAATTCTTAATTCTTTATTCTTAATTCTATTCATCAAAATGGCAGTCCTCCTTTAGTTGGCGGAAATATTTCTGCTCCCCATTTGATTATCAAAAAAGCCAAAAATACCACTATCAGTCCTATTATTGCCCAGGTAATCCTGGCTCTGGCTTTTTGCAAATTTTCCTTGTCCCCTTGGGCCATCAGATATGCAAAAGCCCCCCAAACCAGATAGTAAAAGGCTAAAAAGACTGCAATATAGAAGGCAATATTTAAAAGACCGGAAACTAAACTGGCCAAATCCTTTGATACTAAAGGTTTTAATGTATCCGGTCCGGCTATGGTTTCACCACCAGGGAATTTTAGAGCAAACTTATTCATATTTGATTTATGATTAATGATTTATGATTAATGAATGTTTTACTTTTTCTAATGAATCCTTGCAGTATTTGATCAGCAATATTAGCTTGTTCTACTAACTGTCTAAGCTGATCTACAGATAAATAACCAATATCCTTTGCGATTAAGATGAAATTTTTAAGTTCAGATAATGACCCTTTTGCCATGTAATAAAACTGCACCTTTTCCTTATAGGTTTGTCTTCCGAATCCTTCTGCAATATTGGCTGTTATTGAAGCGGCAGCTCTTCTCATTTGGTCGATTAATGAATAAGTTTCCTCTTTTGGGAAAGACTTAGTTATCTTATAAACCATAATAACTAATTTATGTCCTTCTTTCCAGACATTAAGATCAGTAAACGATTGTATTTTGCCATTTTTCATATCATTAATCTTTAATCATTATTCATTAATCATCTACTTGAATCCCGGTATATCTAAAATTCCCACCCCGATTATCTGCAGTAGTAACACTGCAAAGATCACAAATAACAGTCCAATGACAGCATTTGTTAATCTTTCTCTTCCGGCATTTAAGGAATCAGGATTTCCGGCAGAGGTTAACATCCCAAAAACCCCCAAAAGCATCATTAAAAATGAAAGCCCCCCGGCAATCCCAATAATAAAGGTCAAAAGATCCTTTACCAAAGCAGCAGGATTTGTATGAATACACCCAATAGCAGTAGCTATAGCGGGATTTTTAGGGTCGTAGCCGGGTTTACTTGGATCATTGCAACCCTCAATTAATTTCCCTCCTCCAGAGGAACATTTTTTAGGATCTGTACAAGGTGTAGCCGTGGGAGCAACCCCGGTATCTGTAGGAGTAGTTGTTCCGCTCCCAGGACTGTCAGATTTATTGCTAATAGTAAAAGATCCTTGAGCTACAAGATCTCCGGTTCCGCACCCTCCTACAGCAGAAATGCCGGAATTATTCTTAAATACCTGAATATTATAAGGTCCCCCCTCGTAGTATTTACCTAGGTTATATGCAAAATTACCTCCGTTTGAGTTTTGACAGGTTCCTCCGTTATTAGAATCTTTTCCATTGACTAAAACTTTATATGAACTGTCAGGTAATCCGTTAACCTTTATTTTAATCTCGTCTGAAGTGGTAAAATTGCTATTTGTGAATTGTATTTCAGCTGAAGTTTTTGCACTAACTTCAAAAGAGGCAGTGCTGATTGCGGAATTTGGATTGCCATCTTCAAAAAGCAGAATAGTATAATTACCTGCTGGAAAATTTTTATCGCAGGTGGATCTAAAGACATAACTACCACTCCCGGTTGGACAAAATAGAAAAGACAGTGTCCCGTCCGGGTGAGGTGAGAAATTCTGAACGCTAGGCCCTCCAGCAGTCTCGTTTTGGAGAATACCTTTTTTCGAAGAATCAAAACTTATCTGTCTTGCAAAGTTATAGCTTTTGGTAGTTAGTAAACCTGTAGTTGTAATCGTAACTCCATTTGTATAAGACGTTGTTAATTGAATGGGAGATATTGAAATAACAGGTCCTGCGGCTTTTACTGTAGGAATATTTTCAGAGAAAACAAATACTAGGGTTATGAGAACAAATATAAATGATATAATTTTTTTGGACATTACTAAAAGCTTACCACAATTAGTTACCGGGTACATAATTGTGGCTTAGCATAAACTTAATTTTGAGGGTAGACACTAGAAGCTAGATGCTGGAATCTCTTGTAAATCCAATACTGAAATGCTGTCGAATTTCTTAAAATCAGATACATTTGCTGTTACAATGCGCCTAATGTTATTAGAAAGCATAGTTGCTATCAGGTAAACATCAAAGATTTGGCCGTCTTTAAATTGATTTTTCTTTAAAAGTTCAACGATGATCTTATTAGTATCTATATTCGGGTAAATTATCTCGAAAGGAGAGTATAAATACCGGTTAACCAGTTCTGTCGCAAGTTTGGGAGTAACTGGATTTGATAACCTTCTTTTATCGGTGATAACCGAATAAAATTCCAGCAAGTTTTGGAAGGTTAAAATTCCAAACACGCCTCCTTTGGCAACTTCAGTAATGAGTTTCACGGCTTTTGAGTGGGATAAAGAATCTTGATTGTGAGCATAAACTAAGACATTACTATCGAAAAGTATAGGTTCAGATATCTTCATAAAGTTCTGACCTGCTTAAATTTCCCGCTACTTTACCCATATGATAGATTTTAAACTCGAAGTTATGTTTAACTGCCTTTTTCCTTCCCTGTAAGTAATCTTTCAAGGCTAGATTGACTAAATTACCGAAAGCACTCCGTTTATCGATTGCATATTTTTTTGCTTCTTTAAATGTATCATCATCCAAAGTAATAGTCGTTCTAATCATATAAACATCTTATCATAAAAACATAAATATGTCAAGACTTCGATTTGAGCATTACATCTTGGGCATTACCCCAAGCTTAGCATAAATTTAAAATAGCGGCTAGTTTGAAGGCTTAATTTGTAGTATAATTTCCCCCGTTATGGCTCATACAATTACCGTGCCGGAAAAAAAATTTGAAGAAATTCTTTCCCGCCTTGATAGGCTTACCCGTGATGTTCGGGCTATCAAAGCCAGGGTTTACCAGCAGGAACCTCCTTATGGAACTGACGAGTGGTGGGAATGGTCTGATAAAAAGACTATAGAGGAAATTAAAGCCGGTAAAGGGGTAAAATTTGATTCTTCAGAAGAAGCAATTAAATGGCTCAACTCTTAACACCGGTTTTTACAAATAAATTTAAAAAACAGTTTGGGAAATTACCACAAACACTGCAAACTAGATTTAACACTAAACTATCTATTCTTCTTTCAGATCCTAAACATCCAGGGTTTCATTCCAGAAAAATGGGAGGGGTTAATCAGTTTGAAGCAAGGCTGACAGAACATTATAGATTTACTTATGCAGTGATAGAGAATGAAATCTGGTTTCTTACAGTCGGGTCTCACGATAAAGGCCTGGGGAAAAAGTAGATCCCTGATAACTTGGACATTAATTTCAGCTTAGCACAAAGAATAGGAAAATGGTAGAATTTTAAGGCACATGAATCCCCGGAAGAAATTTTCAATTGCGATTTCCCTACTTGTTACTTGTATCTTGTTACTTGTTACTTTTCCTGTCCATGCTGATGAAATAGAGGATTTACAAAGGCAGATTGATGAGTTAAACAAAGCCAGGCAATTATCCGTCAATGCCACTAAACCTTTGGAAGGCCAACTGGATTCCTTGAAAAGACAACTGGCCCAAATTCAAGTCAGTCTGGATAATTTATCCTTCTCTATTAGGGAAAAACAAAAGAATTTAGACATCAGGGAAGATAAACTGGTCTTACAGCAAGCTCTTTTGGAGAATAGAGTCAAAGCCTACTACATCCGCTCTTATCTGACAGATCCGCTCCTGGTGATTCTATCTTCCATTCATGCCGGAGATTTATTCAGGGAACTGTCTTACCGCCAGACCGTGACTAAAGAAGACAAGCAGGTTATCACCTCCATCACCTCAGAAGTGGTTGCTCTTTTGACTGAAAAAGAAAAGCTGGAAAAAGATAAGCTTAAACTGGCAGCTTTTCAGGAAGAGGTAGATAAAAATGCCGACTTTTTAGGAGGAGAGATTAAAAAAGCCAAAGATTATCAGGCAGTTTTATCTTCTCAGATTGCCCAACTTTCTGCCCGCCAGCAGGCAATAATTGCCCAAAGGCAGGCCGGTTTAAATTTGCCCACCTCTTTGGGGGCAGGCCCGCTTTTTTGTACTGATGACAGAAAAATTGACCCGCCCTTTAGGCCGGCTTTTGCCTTTTTTACTTTCGGTATTCCCCACCGCGTAGGCATGAATCAATACGGAGCTTTAGGCAGGGCTCAATCAGGCCAGTCCCATGAAGATATTTTAAGAGCCTACTTCCAAGATTTTTCATTTGAACAAAAGTCAAATATAAATATAACTGTTTCAGGATATGGGTCAATGCCGCTTGAAACTTATCTTTTGGGGATTTACGAAATGCCTGACTCCTGGCCTGCCGAGGCTTTAAAAGCCCAGGCCATAGCCGCCCGTTCTTATGCCCTTTCTTATACCGGCAGCGGGGCAAAAGAAATTTGCACCACTCAATCCTGCCAGGTTTACAAGGGTGGCAACAAGGGTGGAAATTGGGAACAGGCAGTTAAAGCAACGGAAGGTAAGGTAATGGTGTCAGGGGGGGCTCCGGTAACTGCCTGGTATTCTTCAACCGACGGCGGTTATACCTTTTCTTCTTATGATGTTGGCTGGAGTTCCCGCTCCTTTACCAAAAGAACCAGAGATACGGTGGGGGATATAGGAGGCTTTGCTGATCTTTTTACCAAAGCTTATGATAAAGACTCTCCCTGTTTTTATGCAGCCCAAGGCTTTAGGAGCGAATATAGTAAATCCGCCTGGTTAAAAAGTGAAGAAGTTGCCGATATTGCCAACGTCATTGTGCTTACTAAAAGAGACGGGGGGGTAAGTTCTCACATATACCAGCCGGACAAGCCAAATCCGGAAGGTACTGAGACTTGGAGTTTTGATAAAGTCAAACAAGAGCTTAGCTCAAGAGGCGGCGCTCCTTTTAACAGTGTTTCCAGTATTTCTGTTTCTGCTGATTTTGGATCCGGAATGACTACTTCTGTCAGTATTTCGGGTGACGGGAGAGCAGAAACCTTTAACGGTTCGGAGTTTAAAAGCTTTTTTAATCTGCGGGCTCCTGCCAACTTGCAAATCGTGGGCCCGCTTTTTAATATAGAAACAAAGTAGTATACTCCAAACATCATGTTTTCCTCGTATGAAGAAAATTCTCAGCACTGCCGTTTTGAAAACCAGGACCCTGACGAAAAAATTCTCCTGCTGCTTAGGGCTCACCCCATTACAAATTTAGCATGGATAATTCCGGCAGTCTTATTTTTTTTAATGCCATTTTTTATACCCTTATTTTTATCTTTACTGAATGTGGATTTATCCCAGCTTCCGGAATCTTTTGCCTTAATGTTTTTAATCATTAATTACCTGCTGGTTTTAATCATTATTTTTGAAGGATTTCTGCAGTGGTATTTTAATGTTTATATTGTCACGGACAAAAATATTGTTGATATAGATTTTCACTCCATTCTTTTTAAAAATATTGATGTGGCGCCGCTTCGAAATATTGAAGATACCTCCTCTTCAATGGGGGGAATTTTAAGTTCCTTTTTCCACTACGGGAATGTTTTTATTCAAACAGCCGGGACCGGAAGAAACATTGATTTGCATGCTGTGCCAAGGCCTCACCATGTGGCTGATTTTATTTTAGATGAAGCTCACAAAATTTACGGGAAGGGGAGAGATGCCTACCACCACCCCGATTAGCCCTTTTGTATTTGAGGCAGCACCGGTTATTTTAAAGGGTGCGATTTTGCTTATTTTAGTCTTTTACTGTATATTTGCTTTACTGATTGTCAGACAAGTAGATTTAATGAGTAAAACTTTGATTACTCCGGTATCACCGATACTTAAGGCTATCTCCATAGTTCATGCCGGGTTTGCCATTGGACTCATTATTCTGGCATGGGGAGTGCTTTAATGAAACTCAATATAGCTCAAGTCATCGGGCTTAATACTGATCAGAAAGCTGCCCAGGTTATCTCCACCTCTTTAGATGGAGGAAACTTCTTGGCGGTTTTGCAGCTTGAGTGTGATGATGCTTTTACCAAAGGCAGGCAAATTTTATCCGAGCTTTCAGATTATTATTTTGACGTGCAATCCGGCACGCCATCGGAAAAACTAACCGCTACTTTTGAAGAAGCTCAGAAGAAGTTTGCTGAGGAATCCTACTCCATCCTTTTGGCAGCTATTTCCGGCAAGGTTTTATACCTTATTGCCAATGGTGAGCTGGAGGTTTATTTAAAAAGAGGGGATAAGCTGTCTTCACTTCTGTCTGTCGGAGGTAGTTCTCAGCTTATCTCCGGATTTTTACAGGAAGGTGACAGACTGCTTCTTTCTACCAAAAGTCTGGTGGAGTTTTTGGGTGGTGATTTGGAAAAATCTTTAAAACTTCCCCTGGAAGCTTTTGAGCAGGAACTTTCTGACAGGATTGGAGCTTCCCATGTAGAAAATCAGGGACTGGCGGCTTTGGCAGTAGAGGTGGAAGGGGAGGCTGTTTTGCCGGAAGCTGATATGAAGTATGAAGAAATTCCTTCCATAGAGGAAGAATCCTCGCCTCTTGTTTCTATCCCGGCTGTAGTGAGAATTAATCCTTTGGCGATTCTAAAAAAATTTTATACCAATTATTTTCCCAAAAGCGGCAGAGGCCGGCTTATTCTGGCAGTAGTTTTGCTGGTAGTTGTAGCCTCCGGTGTTCTGCTTAAATACCAACAAACCAAAAATGAGCAAAGAAAAGCCCGGTTTAATCAGGTTTTATCATCTGCCAGAGACGATTTTTCAGCTGCCAGGGGATTAGCTTCTCTAAACCCGGCTGAAGCCAAAAGCAAACTGGATAGTGCCAAAACTAAGGTAAATCAGGCTCTGGGTTTAAACTCCTCAGACAGTGAGGCCCAAAACTTGCAAAAGCAAATTGAGCAGGAATCACCGTCCATTTTACAGGAAGCCTCTGTTTCCGATTTCCCCCTGTTTTTAGATTTGGATCTAATCAAGAAAAATTTCCAGGCTACTCAACTGAGTTTATCAGCCGGGAAGCTATTGGTTTTGGATCCTAATGTTAAAACCCTGGTGTCAATTGATCTTGCTAAAAAAAGCAACCAGATATTGGCAGGAGAAAGCCAGTTAGGGGAGGCGCAGTATGCTTCCTTAAACGGGGGTCTGGCTTTTGTTTATTCTAAAGACAAGGGAATATTGCGGGTGGATACCCAAAGCCAAAAAGTGACCACGGTAGCCAAAAATGATGAGGATTGGGGCAAGATTACTGATTTATATGGTTTTGCCGGTAATGTCTATGTTTTGGATACGGAACAGATCTGGAAATATTTACCTACCTCTGGGGGCTATTCTGACAAAAGGGAGTATTTGACTAAAAATACCAAAGCGGAATTTGCCAATTCTTTAAAGATGCAGATTGAATCATCCATTTATATCCTAAAAAGCGGGGGGGAGATTTTAAGATTTACCAAAGGGGATAAAGATAATTTTGGCTTACAAGGCTTGCCCCAACCGGTCAAAGACCCCAAAAGCCTGTTTGTTTCATCAGACAGTGAAAATCTATATCTTTTAGATTCGGGAAATTCCCGGGTGTTAATCCTGACCAAAACAGGAAGCTATAAAGGTCAACTGACAGGCAGTAAATTTGCCTCAGCTTCTGATCTGGTGGTGGATGAAAAAGGCAAAAAGGTATATCTTTTGGAAGGTGGTAAAATTTACTCCGTGGACTTAAAATAACCAAGATACAATAACCAAGTACTCCAAACAACTTTTAAATTCTAATTTAATAAATTAATATTTGTTTGTATCTTGTTTCTTGGTTATTAAGAATTATGAGAATTGTTAACAAAAAAGCTCTCCATAATTATCATATCTTGGAACATTTAGAAGCCGGGATTGTGCTTTCCGGAGCAGAGGTGAAATCAATTAGGGCCGGCAGAATAGATTTAGGGGAGTCTTATGTAAGGATTTTAAGCGGAGAGGCCTATTTAGTTAACGCTAATATTCCCAGATACAATCAGGCTGCAGATAAAGAATATGACGGGACAAAATCCAGGAAACTGCTGCTGCACAGAGCTCAGATAGATTCTTTAATGGGTAAGGTGACAGGAAAAGGCACCACGCTATTGCCTGTTTCTATTTATGAAAAAAATAACAGGTTTAAAGTGGAAGTGGGACTGGGAAAGAGCAAAAAAGAATTTGACAAAAGAAAAATTGTCAAAGAACGTGATCACATTAGAAGAGTAGAGCAAGAACTCCGCGGCAAAGAATAATGGCTATAGCCATGAGCGATGGTGAGCCAAGTCGAACCAGAGTCGAATGGGTGGAGATGGGGGGTTTTGCACCCCCGTCCAAAATTGTTTCAATAAAAACTTCTACAAGCTTATCTAGTTAATTTTTGTTCATTAGTTGTAACCAGCTAGCAGGAAAACTAATGAATGATCAAACTTATCTATTTGTTAATACTGATCGATCAAAATTGTATTAACAGCATTCTGACTGGGTACATTACTTTAGGTTCTAGCCAGAAGAAGAATTCTAAAGTAGCTTTAAGCGGCTAAAGCGAGAGAAGGTCCAAATCCAGGTGTAACCCCGAAAACGAAACCTTTCACGCTACTAACAGCGTTGGCAACGGAATTTTTAGTGCCGTTTGTTGTTTGAAACAATATTTAACGCTTAATGTTTCCTAAGCGGCTTGCAGTTTTTAAAGAGCAATCCTGTCGAGACTATACATCCCCGTAGAGTGTAATATATCATATGCTATAGCAAAAAGCAAATTCCATGAACCTAATTTTAGATATTTTATTTCCCAAAAAATGTGTGGGTTGCAGGAGGCAGGGAAGTTATTTTTGTCAGGATTGTACTGGGAACATTAAACAGATTAATCTGCTTTGCCCCAAGTGTGAGCGGACAGCAGTAGGAGGTCAAACTCATCCTGTTTGCAGAAGGAGGTTTGGGTTAGATGGACTTTGGAGTTTAGGGGTATATCAGGATTCATTAAAATCGGCCATTGGGCAGCTCAAATATAAAAGGGTTAAAGAGCTGGCAGAAGTTTTAGTAAATATTACTCTGGAATATTGGGTTAAATACCAGCCCTTTGTTTTAGACCAGATAAAAAAAGATAGAGGAGCGGGTTGGGCAGTCATTCCGGTACCGCTGCATTGGTGGAAGGATAATAATAGGGGTTTTAACCAATCTTTTCTAATTGGACAAATTTTATCCAAAAGCTTAGGTTTAGACTACTGTAATGGCTTAAAACGCATTCGTTATACGAAGGCCCAAGTGAAACTAACTGAGAGACAAAGACGTCAAAATATTAGAAATGCTTTTGAGATTTCTCCTAATATCCTGATATCCCAATCTCCTAATATCCTGCTGATTGATGATGTTTGGACAACCGGATCAACTTTAAAAGAGTGTTGTTATGTTTTAAAAAGGGCCGGAGCCAAAAAGGTGTGGGCTATTACGTTGGCTAGATAATATATCCACGATTCTGTTAAAATGAGCACAGCTCTTGTTTTGCAATTAGGCTTGCTGGTGGGTTGCCCGAGAGGCTTAAGGGGGCAGTTCGCTAAACTGCTGGCTCGAAAGGGCCACACAGGTTCGAATCCTGTACCCACCGCCTAAGGAGAGGTCGCATAGTGGCCTAGTGCGGAAGTCTTGAAAACTTCTGTTGACGCGAGTCGACCGTGAGTTCGAATCTCACCCTCTCCGCTACTTTACACAAAAATCTTTTAGAGTTAAACTTAAGTTAAATGTCTAAACAAAAACCTCAACCTAAATTGGTTCAACCTGAGTTTTTTACTCCTAAGATGATGGAGGCTGAAGAAATTAAAACTTTGCTTTCCTGGGAAGCACCCTCCCGTCCTTTTAGAAAAAAAGACAGGTCCTATTACACCACTCTGGCTATCATTGTGGTACTTTTAATTTTAATTTTGCTTTTGGCCAAAGAGTTTTTGCTAATTGCCACCCTGTTATCTTTGGCTTTTGTGGCCTATGTATTGGCTTTTGTTCCTCCCCATCCTGTTACCTATAGAATTTCCACTCAGGGGATTACCATGGGTGAGGATTTTTACTTTTGGCATTTTTTAGATGCTTTTTGGTTTAAAAACAGGGAAGGACACAAAGTACTGCACATTCAAACCAGACTCAGGTTTCCGGCACAACTGATGTTGGTTTTAGGAAGTGAGGATGAGGAAAAAGTCAAAAAAATTGTGGCGAGATTTTTACCATTTGTAGAAGTTCCATATAAAACCTGGATGGAAAAGTGGTCGGAGGGTTTACAAAAAAACTTCCCCCTGGAAAATATACATAGATAAACTTTTGTCATTGCGAGGCCACGAAGTGGCCGTGGCAATCTTTTAATGCTAAAATACTCATGTTGTGCCCGTAGTTCAGCGGATAGAACGCATGGTTGCGGTCCATGAGGTCGGGGGTTCAATTCCCTCCGGGCACGCACAAGGAGGGTTGGCCGAACGGTAAGGTAATGGTTTCGAAAACCATCGGGCGTGAGCCCTAGCAGGTTCGACTCCTGCACCCTCCGCCTTCGCTCGCCGAAGCGAACTACGGCGGACGAGGTCCGCCAGTAGATCGCGAAGGAGAGTAAATGGAGATTACCAGTTAATTTAGAAACTTATATAACATTTAAGGATAAGTGTAAAGCCCTTGTAGGCTAACGGACAGACCCCGGGATTCCGGATCCCGTGATGCGAGTTCGATTCTCGCCGAGGGCGCCTATGAAAAGAGAATTTTCTGCCGGTGGAATTGTATTTAATAAGGGAAAACTGCTTCTTACCAAGCATTCCCAAAATCACCACTGGAGTTTTCCCAAGGGTTTAATTGACCCCGGTCAAACGCCCGAGCAAGCTGCTGTCAGGGAAGTCAGGGAAGAAGGGGGAATAGAAGCAGAAATTTTAGATAAAGTGGGTTATTCAAAGTATGTTTATCTGTTAAACGGAGAAAAAATTTTTAAAGTAGTGACTTATTTTTTGATGAAATATATTTCCGGAGATCCCAAAGACCATGATTGGGAAGTGGAGGAAGCCGGCTGGTATGAGCCGGAAGATGCCTTAAAGCAATTAACTTTCTCTCAAGACAAAGCCCTTTTAAAAAAGGCTTTGAAAATGAATCAAGAATTAAGAAGTATGAACCAAGTATTAAAACCATAATTCAAAATATGCATAATTTTGTTTCCAGAGGCGGGATTAAACTTCAAGCAGCAATTAAAAATTTTAAATTAAAAATTAAAAATTTGACCTGTATAGATGTGGGTTCTTCAACCGGTGGGTTTGTGGATTGTTTACTTCAAAATGGAGCAGCTAAAGTATATTCAGTAGATACCTCATATGGGGAATTAGCCTGGAAACTGCGAAATGATCCAAGAGTTGCAGTAATAGAGCGGACAAATATTCTGCATTTAGATCACCTTCCAGGAGTCTCCCTCGACTACTTCGACTACGCTCAGTACAGGTTCGCTCGGGACAAGAAAGCCCACCTGGAAGGTGGGGAAGCTAAAGACACCTCGGGGGTGAGCTCTGGCTCCCCCGAGGTGGAAAAAGTAGATTTAATAACAATAGATGCAGGTTGGACAAAATTGGAACTGGTTTTACCTGTAGTACAAAGGTTTTTAAAACCAAACGGAGTAATTATTGCCCTTTTAAAACCTCATTATGAGGCGAATAAAAAGGATTTAGTTAAAGGTGTTTTGCCTCCTCAAAAAGCTGAAGCAGTTAAAAATAATATGCTAAAAACGATTAACGATTTACAATTCACGATAAACGACTTGATGGAATCACCAATTTTGGGTGGAGGAGGAAATAAAGAATACCTGCTCCACTTGACTTTATAAAAGTTTTTATCCCATAATAGTTTTAGAGCAGACTTATAGATGTTGGATGTTGAGCGAACTATCCGTTTAAGAGAACAAGCAATTAACCTGGTACCTGAAACTATAGATTCAAAACAGGGAATAATCAAAGCAAGTTCTGATGGAAGATATGCTGCATTATATGCAAGAGATGGAGCTGATTCATTAACCCAATCCTTGTCTCATCCAGAAAATGATTATATTCCGGGATTACTAAAGGCAGGTGTCAAAACTATTCGGGTGTTAAATCTACATAGAGGACAAAGATCAGTTGCTGAAACTGAAGAATATAAAGGAAGAGTTCCTCATGAAGTATGGACCGAAGATTCACCACAAGATAGGCTGGCGGAATTACAAGAGGGCGGTTTGCCTGTTCGGGTCAACCCTGAAAACAAACGATTAAGTTTAGTAAACTATTTTGGCGCAGATACCACTCCCAAGTTAAATAGCGCTATTAAGGTGGTAGCTGAAGCTATAGATGCTGTTTACTCCCCTCAGGATGGGGACCAATTTCTACAAGAAATGTGGCCTCATATTGAGGCAGGTTTACGGCATGACATCAATAATGCAGATAAATATGGACTAGGTGTGATAGTAACCGACCCGCGCAATAATTCTACCTCTTTTACAGACGGCTTTCTATACCAATCATGGAGGGATGGTGTGGGAGCCTATATTGGAGATGAAGAAAGGGCTATAAAACCTCCATTTATTCTTTTTTCCAATGTCTGCCATTATATTAAATCTTTGGAAAATTCAGCAGGTATAGCTGATAGACTGGGTTATACTGGCATAGTCAACGATCTTCGACTTCGGGAAAGAGCAGAGTTGGCCAGACAACAATTAGATAAGCTATTTTGGATGGAAGATGAGGAGTATTATGCTCCTTTGGTTGATAAAAATGGTCCGGTCAAGTTTATAAGCTGTGATCCAATAGATGGGTTGTATTGTGGAGTCCTTCGTCCGGATCGGGCTAGGATGGTGGTGGAGCGATTAACGGAACCGGATATGTTAACCAGAAGATACGGTTTAAGAACTAGAAGTAGTCGCTCTCCCAAATATATCGAGGAGGGTTTTGAGGCTTACCAAAATGGGGCTATCTGGCCCCACAGAAATACCATGGCTGCATTAGGGATGATTCAATATGGCTTTATTCAAGAGGCTGTATCAATTATTGCTGGAGTGGAGAATTATATTGAAGAGAGGGGGTTTAGTGAATTGGCAATTTGCACCAAAGAGGATGAGAGACTTATTGACTACTCTGAACCGGATAAAAATGGGATGCCTGAACCAAAAGCCCCTAAAATCCAAAGCTTTTTTCTATATGGATATTTGGGTGTTAGTGCATGGGTATTAAGACAGGCTAATTGGGACAATCAGGCGCCTGATAAACAGATAGTTTTACCAGTAGCATTAAGTGCTTAAAATTGGTATTTACTTCTTAAGTCTTAAGAATTTGAGAGTATCATTAAGTGTGTTTTCCATCTGTTTGGTTCTCCACAGATAAAACAGGGGAAGAAGCCCAAAAGAGTTGACAATAAAAATAGCGATAAACCACCACAAATCTCCTTTTTTGGCAGCTTTCCAAAGAGCTGTTCCTTTCCAGAAAACCTCCCAGATGATCAGTAAAAAAAGTCCTAAATTGAAATTTGGCATCCCAAGGTTAAACACTAAATTTATTATAGCAGAGTTGACTTGGCGGTGGGAGTGAGATTCGAACTCACGGTAGAGTTGCCCCTACACGATCTTTCCAGGATCGCCGGTTAAACCGCTCCCGCATCCCACCAATGCTCAAACATTATACCAGCTAAGCCTTGCTTTCGGGAAGTTTTTGGTGTAGAATTTGCGCAACAATCTCTGGTGGTCAACATTTTGGGACGACTGGATGATTGCCAAGCTATGGACGAAACAGAACTGATAAAGCAGAAGATTAATATTGTGGATTTGATTTCGGAATACCTTCCCTTAAAAAAAAGCGGTGTTAATTTTAAAGCCAGTTGCCCCTTCCATAGCGAAAAAACTCCCTCTTTTGTAGTTTCCCCGGAAAGACAAATCTGGCATTGTTTCGGATGCGGGAAAGGCGGAGATTTATTTACCTTTTTAATGGAAAAAGAAGGGATGGAGTTTAAAGAAAGCCTGGAGTTTTTGGCTAAAAAGGCAGGAGTTACCTTAAAACAGACCCAAAGCAAGAAAGATTTTAAGGGCAGGCTTTTTGAAGTTAATTTAAAATCCCGGGAATTTTTTCATTATCTTTTAACCAAACACCCTTTAGGCAAAAAAGCTTTGGAGTATCTAAAAAACAGAGGTTTAAATGAGACTTCCATTGAACAATTCAGTTTAGGCTATGCCCCGAACTCCTGGGAATCCTTAACCCGCTTTTTGCTAAAAAGAGGTTTTACAACTTCCGAAATAGTAACCTCTGGGGTAGGAGTAGCTTCCAAAAGCGGGGGTTATGATCGTTTTAGAGGCAGAATTATCTTTCCCTTGACGGATGCAACCGATAAAGTCAGGGGTTTTTCCGGCAGGGTCTTATATCAGGGAGAGCCTAAATATATTAACACTCCTCAAACTCACCTCTTTGACAAAAGCAATTTCCTTTTCGGGCTTAACCTGGCTAAAGCTGAGATCAGAAATAAAAAAGAAGCGGTTTTGGTAGAAGGAGAGATGGATGTGATTTTATCTCACCAGGCAGGTTTCAAAAATGTAGTGGCTTGTAAAGGTACAGCCTTAACAGAAGGACAAATTGAGATGCTTAAAAAATATACTGAAAATTTAAGCCTTTGTTTTGATATGGATTTGGCCGGAGATAGCGCTTCCAGACGGGGTATTGAAATGGCTGAGAAAAAAGGTATGAATATCAAGGTGATTCAACTCACAGGGGGAAAAGATGCGGCCGAGGCAGTCAAGGAAGACAGTGCGGTTTGGCAAAAGGCTTTAGAGGAGGCTGTGCCGATTTATGATTATTATCTTGCTTCAACTGCCAAAAGATATGACATTAAAAAAATTGCCGATCTTAGGAAAGTGGGGGAAGAGCTTATGCCCATTTGGGCTAAAATTGCCGATGATTTAGTCAGAGAGCGTTACATTCAAAAACTGGCAGCCCTGATTAAAACCGATGAGGGGGTTTTAAGACAGGCTGTAGAAAAGGTTAGAAAATCTTCCGGTCAAACTTACAATACCAGGGATACCTATAAGCAGGCTTTGCACCCTAAAACTCCCACAGATACCATAGTGGGGGTAAGGGGCAGGAGGGAGCTTTTGGAGGAGTATTTAATTGCTTTGCTGCTTCACTCGCCGGCTGATTTGATTTTTGTACCCTCATTTCCCGAAACTTTATTTTTAAAAGAAACATTCAGACAGATTTATGTCTTATTGGTGCTTTACCTGGATTCCATTTCTTTTAAAAGTAAGTCTTTTAGTATCAATGAATTTTCTGCTAATTTGCCCAAAGAGTTAGTAGCGGAGATTGACACGTTATATTTAACAGAGCTGGATGATAAATTAACTGAGGGAAAAAACTGGCAGAAAGAAGTTTCAGGGGTGGTATCGGAGCTTAAAAAAGCTTTAATTAAGGCATCTTTGGAAAAACTGTCTTTTGAGATTAAAAATGCCCAGGAATTTGGTAAGATGGAAACAGTAGAAACTTTAAATAAAAGATTCCGTGACCTGTCTGTAAAGTTAAAAAATTTATAGAGGAGGCAACTATGTCTAAAACAAGAAAAGAAACACCGCTTGATATTAAAAAATTACTTAAATTAGGTAAAGGCAGAGGGTTTGTTACCCAGGAAGAAATTCTGCAGGTTTTTCCCAAGCCGGAAGAGACTTTGGAAGATTTAGATCACTTTTATATCAAGTTAATAGAGGAAAATATCGATGTTTTTGAAACTACTGCCGAAGAGATGGAGGCTGACAGCAAAACCACTACTGAGTTGGAGAAAGAACTGGAAATACTGTCAACTTTGGAGGAAGGTTCGGTTACTGATCCGGTCAGACAATATCTTCGGGATATCGGTAAAATTCCTCTTCTCACGGCTGCTGATGAAATTGAACTGGCCAAGAAAGCAGAGAAAAATGAGAAAAAGGCCCGTGATAAGCTGATTAGTGCCAATTTAAGGCTGGTTGTTTCTATTGCCAAAAAATATGTGGGACGGGGTATGAGCCTTTTGGATTTAATTGAGGAGGGCAATATTGGGTTGATGAGAGCAGTTGATAAATATGACTGGAGAAGAGGTTATAAATTTTCCACTTACGCCACCTGGTGGATCAGACAAGCCATCACCAGAGCCATTGCCGACCAGGCCAGAACCATCCGTATCCCGGTGCATATGGTGGAAACCATCAACCGGTTTAACAGGACTCAGCGAAGGTTGATGCAGGAGTTAGGTAGAGAACCTACTCCGGAAGAAGTGGCCGGGATTTTGGAAATTGACCCGGCCAAGGCCAGAGAAATTATCAAAGTTTCTCAAGAACCGACCTCTTTGGAAACCCCGGTAGGGGATGAGGAAGACTCGCATTTGGGAGATTTTATTGCCGATCAGGGGTTACAGCCGGATGAGCAGGCCACCAGAGAACTTTTAAAACTTCACTTGGATGAAGTTTTGGATTCACTGTCTCCCAGGGAAAAAAGGGTTCTGCAGCTTCGGTTTGGTTTGGAAGATGGAAAACAGCGGACTTTGGAAGAGGTAGGCAAAGAGTTTGGAGTGACCAGAGAAAGAATCAGGCAAATTGAAGCCAAAGCTATCAGAAAACTTAAACACCCCACCCGGGCCAAAAAGCTGAGAGATTATTTGGAGTAAAGTTTAAGTTTATTATCCCGCCTAGGTTGTGACTACTGGTTTTTCTCTGGCCCGCTTGGCTTCTAATTTTTGTTTAATTAAAGCCTCACTTCTGGCCTTTCTATCTGCCATATCCTGATCAAGAATCTTTTGGCACTGGCGGTCAGGACAAACAGTTAGGGTATAAGTAATTACGGAGGAACCTATTTTATCCTGCCAGGTTTTTCCGGATAATCTTTCCTTACCGCATCTAATACAAGGATTGCTCACAGCTTACTTTACCATACATCGGGGTGGATTTCAATCTGCTTGAATGATAAAATTATCCGGTACATTAATATTCCCCTGTAGCTCAATGGGTTAAAGTCGTAAATCGACTTTAACGGGATAACTACAAACTAATCCGCGTTCAGCGGATGTCTTAAAATAATAAATCATCCCAGGAAGAGCGGCTTGCCGTAAAACATTTTTAATCTTAAGATCGAAGTACCATCCCTAGTAATAATTACTTGACAATTCTTAGTTCGTTATCGATAATGTAAGTATGGGTTATGTAGGCAAACTGGAAGAAAAGTTTAAAGCTCAAGAGCTACGCAAGAAAGGACTTTCTTATAGAGAGATACTCCTACAGGTTTCAGTCTCAAAAGGTACTGTTAGCGAATGGTGCAAAGATATCGTCCTTAATCAAGCTCAGAAAAATAGACTTCTAAAGAATAAGATGTATGGTCAGAGGATAGGTTCACAAGTTGCTGCTGAGAATAAAAGACAAAAAAGAATCTTAAGAACTATAAAGATTTTTGAAGAATCTAAAAACGAACTCGGAGAGTTAAAAAAGAGAGATAGATTTTTGGCTGGAATTGCTTTTTATGCTGGTGAAGGGAATAAAGCTGGATCAGCAGGATTTACCAATTCTGATCCTAACATTATTAAATTTATGATGAAATGGTTTAAGGAATTTTGTAAAGTTCCAAAAGATAGATTTAGAGGTGCTATTTGGATACATGAAGGTTTAGATGCGGAAAAATCAAAGGAATATTGGTCAAAATTAACTGGTATTTCAATGAATCAGTTTCATAAAACCTATATCGCAAAGAATAAAACAGAAAGTAGAAAAATCAGAAAAAATATACATAAATATGGAGTTTTTGCTATTAGATTTAGTGATAGTGATAAACAGAGACGCATTATGGGGTGGATTTCGGCTTTGGTGGGTGGTAAAATACAAGCGTACATTAATAATCCCCTGTAGCTCAATGGTAGAGCGAGATCCTGTAAGATATTGCAGCTTTTAGTGGAAACATTGATTGAAAAACTGGGTTAATTGTCCTCCTTCGTCGAAAGGCTTTGGAGGATCCACCGAAACTTTAGTGAAGGTGGACGGGAAACCCTTTTAGGGTAATCCGCAGCCAAGACCCGCCTTTGGCGGGTAAGGTTCAGAGACTATATGCCCGGGATCTAATTGGTCAATAGCCATATGATCATGAGATAGTCCAAGTCCTGATGTAAATCGGGAGCACTTGTAAGATCGAGGTTCGTGGTTCGAATCCACGCGGGGGAGCAAGCTTTTATTATATATGGAAATTTGTTGGTGTATGGTTTACAATTGGAGTCATGGTAGAAGTTGTTTCATCCTCACCTCACCCTAAACCTCCATCAGTTTTTAAACCAGATGGATCACTTAATGTAGCAAATTTAACCAAACTCTATGGTTTAGGGGTAGAAGAAGCAACGCAAGAGATTCAGTGGGGTGCTTACAGTGGTACGGTTGCTCAAATGCTGGATGATGCTAGATGTCCAGTAGGTGGCAGGTTACAGGTGGCCTACAGAGAAGAAGGGATAGCTGGAGTTATCGGAGCATTTGAAGGTTTGAGGACATTGGACCCCGGCTTTAAAGTAGAAATCTCAGATGAAACTTTGCTAAGAGAGCGCGAAAAAAAAATTGGATCCCCCCGAGACTCCGAATTTAACGGCCTCTAAACCAGAAATTATCTCAACAACCCCTAATAAGACCCAAGTTAGCAGTGATAAAGCGGATGAAGGTATATCTCCTAAGGTGGTTTCTCATCAAAAAATAGATAAAGAAATTTTTACTGCAAAATCGGAAACGACTCAACCAAAAGCTTATCAAGATAAAATTCCAGAAGAAACTGAAGATGTTGCTCCTATTTTAAAGACTACAACCCAGGAACCTATTATTGCAGTTTCTCATAAGGTTGATAAAGATCAACAGCATGCCCCGAACGTTGTACAAGGAATACCTATTGCTGTAGAAGCAGCAAGGCAAGTAAGAGCAGACCAATTACCACAACAACCACCTGACCGCATAACTTCTAAACCAAATCAGATTAATCAAGTTAATCAAGCAGAACAAACTTCAGATTCACAAGTAATTTTTCAAGTAGAGCCACCTGTTGTAAAAGTGGAAGTAGTTAATGCAAAGCCAGAAGTTATTCCAGAAAGTACTCTCAGAGAAGAATTTGTTAAACCACCAGAAGAAGAAGTTGGGGAAATAGTAGCGCCGGTTAAGAAGGAAGATCTGCGACCCGTCGAATTATCAGAAAAATCAGCTGCTGATATAAGTCTGCAATCCTCAGAAAAGAAGGATTTAGATCAAGGTCTTGGTCTAATTCCTTCAATAGACCCAAAAGATATAAAAGTAGAATTGGCCCGTAACACCGATTCACCTATTTTGATAACAGTTAGCAGAGAGGTATCTGCTGGAATGGAAGAAGACACAGAAACACAAATACCCCAAAAAGAGAATAAAGCTACTTTTGGTCCTCTTAATTATGGAGATAAGTTAGATGATAAGAAACTGCCTAAAGTGGAAACTTCTGTAAGGGTTACAGAGCTTGATTCTATTACCAGCATTGAACAATTAATAACAACACTATCAAATGAGTTATCAGTAAATTCACCATTATTGGATTCTCAAGGAGGGGAGAATGAGGGTGCTGAGGTGGTTATGCATCAGAGGGAAATTAAGGTTTCAGATGAAGTTATGGATTTAATTGAGTCTTTAATACTAGAAGTAGATCTTGCTGATGACAAACAGAAGAATAGGGTAGATTATGATTATTACGAAAATGGAATGGATGTCTTTGTTGACAGGCAACCAGGTGTTGTAGAGATAAAAGAGGGCGATAAGGTTACTCTGGGCATACAAAAAGATGTTTTCCTAGATGATGATGAGGAGGAGCAAGTAGATATTGCTCCAGTGTTTAATTTTGTCCAATTAGAACAGACGTTTTTTCATGTTGATAATTTAGCTGTTGATAAAAAACAGAATATTCAAAAGGTGGAGATTGTTTTGTCTGATCAGATGATGGAATTAGTAGACAATATTAATAAAAAAATTCCAATCAAATCAAAATTAGAAGAAGATGATCATGAAAAAAGAGGTTTAAAAACAGTTATTTTTTCCACACAAGGTAGGGATAAAAAACAGTTAAGTCTTAGCTATGAGGAGTTTTTGAGAATACGCCAATATCTGTTGGAATATCAATTAAGTTCTCAAAAGCAAATGGTTATGATTTCCTCGGGTGATAGAGAAATCCAAATTGAACTGGTTAAGCTGAATCATCTGTTGAAATTGAATAGAAAGAAAAAGCGCCTTCATAAAAGTATCTATTTTAAACTAAATGAACAAGCGCCCGAAGAGATAGTAACAAATTGTAAGCCTGTAAGCTCTAAAACGATGCTTCAGTTGCTTGCTTTGACGGATTATAAGATTTATAAGTCTGAACATCATTTCTGTTATCATCCCTTAATCCACTGTGCATTTACTTTGCAGAAAACCTTTAAAAAATTTAGATAAATATAGGTTCAAATTCTCCTTCTAATTCTAAAAGAGCTAGTCCTAAGTGCACCAACTCAGTGGAGCCGGTTTGATTAAGGGTAATATTGTTTAGGTATAGGACTTATGTTAACCTCATAACAGTGGATTTAAGGTGAGACAAAAATTCTTACAATTGTTCATCCTCATAGTGCTGGGGAGTATTTTAACAACAATTCTCACTTGGCCATTTCTTGCCAAGATCGCATCGTTCTATTCAGATATCGGTGATTATCCTCAAAATGGTTACACCCTTTGGTACACCCAGCTTTCTCTTGTTACAGGCAGGATTTTAAATCAAGTTGAGTTTTTCAATTCTTTCCAATTCTATCCCTGGCCATATTCATTAGCTTACAGTGAATTATTATTAATTCCGTCTTTAGTCTTTTCACCTATTTACTGGATCAGTCAACAATTAGTCTTCTCTTTAAACTTCTATGTTTTCCTAAGCTTTGTTCTGTCATTCATCTCTAGTTTTTACTGCCTAAACTATTTTATTAGAAATAAATTTGCTTCCTTTTTAGGAGCCATGGTCTATACCTTTAATCCGCTGACTCTTGCTCATTTCCCTAATCACCTTCAATTTATGAGTAAATATTTTCTTCTTCCTTTATTATTATATGGTTATTTGTTTTTTAAAAAGCCGGAGACCAAGAATGCACTGTTTTTTTTCTTGTTTTTTACCCTCAATGCTTTAACTTCCTTCAACCTAATGTTTTTTAGTAACTTTGCTCTAGCTATTTATCTTATATTTTTCTTTTTCCTAAATTTATACAAAAGAAATTATATATATTTCCTAAATATCCTAAAAAAGAGCTTACTTTTCATTATATTTATTCCTCTGTTGGCTTACTTCTATCTTCCTTATTTTAATTTTGTACAGAAAGAAAAGGCTACCTTTGATCTTCAGCTCCTATGGCTTTATTCAGCAACTTTAAAAGATTGGGTTTCGCCGCTTCCTAACAACTTTCTATATAAAAACTTACTGCCAACAAACAGGACTGAAAAAATTCCTGGCTGGGGATATGCTGATGTAAGCGAAGAGCATACCCTTTTTATAAATATTGTACCTTTAGTCTTGGCAATCCTGGGTTTGGTTTTTCTTTCAAGATCTAAGGATAGATTACTTTTATCCGTAAGTTTGCTCACCTTAATGGTTAGTGTTGTTCTTTCCTTTGGGCCGCATCTTGGTAATATCAAACTGCCTTTTTACTACCTTATGCATTGGCTACCGATTTTCAAAGGCACAAGAGTTCCCTCAAGATTCCAATTTATTTTTTATATCCCTTTTTCAATTTTAGTGTCTTTCGGTTTTCTGATAATTTACAAAGCTAAAAGGCGCTTTCTTATACCTATTTTTATTTCACTCACGGTTTTATTAATAGTAGAAAATCTTAATCACTTTAAGTTTGATTCTACTTCTAAAGTCCTTAGGGAAAAACAATTTATCGAGCATAATTTTAGTTTCTTAAACGGTAAAAGTACCCTGCATTTCCCCTTTGGTTACTTGGGTGAAGAAGCAAGCTATCTCACCTTTGGTACTGTAACGCAAGAAAAAATGATCAATGGATATAGTAGTTATATGCCGCCTGACTGGTTTGAGTTTATGGACCCTTTCAAAAAATCCCTTGAGGAAGATGATCTCAAAAAGCTTAAAATTATCGGCATACAATATATCATCATCCACAAAGACTTACTATCAAAACAACAAGCTCAAAATCTTTTTAGTAACCAAAATACCATCCAAAAGGGAATAATTTTTGATCAAGAGGGAATACAGGTGATCAGTTTAGATAATTTTAACTTTGATTTTAAATTATGCAGCTTTGATAAGGACTTTGACTTCACATTAGAACGGCTTTCTTCCTTCAACGTTAACTTTTCTAAGTTAAATATAGAGAATAGAAGTGACTGTTATTTAACCAGTACTTTCCAAAATCGTTACCGAAGCAAAGTTGTTTACGATGAGGGAATTAAAAAAACTGCTAGAATTAGAATACCTATTATCATTGCTCCGTTTGAAAAAGTCAGCGTTGATGAAATAAAAAGAAGTCTGAAAATAGAGCAATGAAGTATCAGCATTTTTTCTATAAATTAATAACTAAGATCCTGCATCAGTTGATTGCAGAATACAACTTGAATTCAATTTTACGACTGGGGAGAGGAATTTCGTGTATGATTTTTAGATTATTCTCTGAATTTGGAATATTGTCATTAGGAACGATATATAAATAATTTTTTTGGATTTTTTCCTCATCCCAATTTATCTCTCTAAATTCGTATTTATCAAAAGTAATTCCAAAAGGAATTACTTTTGCATTCTGTACTTTATGCGGATCCAAGTATGTGTAAAAAGGAATATATGAACTGGGCACACCAATATAATAAAAAGATTTGCTTCCAAATCTGGGATCGATAATAATTCTTTCAAATTCGGGGTAGTGTTGACTGATATATAATGCCATTTGTTTGTAACCATATTGATATCCTTCGGCATTTTCGATTGGGAAATGAAAGAAATAAATTAGGGAAAAATATAAAAGTGAAACTAAAAACACTGTAATTCCTAGAGTTTTCATCCAAAAATTCTTTCTTACAAAGTCCCAGGTGTACAAGACTCCTACCGCAGTAATTATTGCAATTGGCAGGAGTTGAGGAAGACTTCTCCAGTTATTAACTTCTCCCTGGGTTATAGCAGCTGTCAAGGGCGAAACGATTAATAAAGCATAAATAAAGTTTCCATGTTCCCTATAAAGTGCTTTTAGCTTATATAATCCCCAGATAAAAGGAATCAAAAGCGGACTTAAGAAGAAACCGAATTGATAAGGGTTTTCCTTAGGTAGTAATCTGGCACCGTAAAAAAATAAATAATCTGGACTGGTATATAAGGAATATTTATCTAGTATTGCTTTTAAAATTATTTGTCCTTTTTCAAAGGGACCGGGGTATTTGGATAAAAGGCGACCCACACCTATATCCTTACTGATAAACTCGCTGCTGGCTCTACTGGAGCTTAAGTGAAAAAGCCAATCAGAAAAAAGGGGCATTATTAATACACCAAATAACAATAAGGCTGCAAAATAGGCCTTCTTTTTTAAAAGGATTTTTCGATAAAATATAAATAGTAAAAGTATAATAAGAGGTGTTAATACCCACTGGGTATAATATGAATATATTGACAGAGCAAAGGAGATGAAACTTAGTAATGTTATCCAATTTTTATTGCGATTAGCAAGAAAACCTCCTACTTTAGTGGGGGTGTTTTCATTATCCTTAAACCCCAAAAAGAACAGGTAGAGCCCGAGTACAATAAAGAATAAAGCGTAGTTTGATTCCAGTGCCCATCTTGAAGCTGAAAAATGCCATGGTGAAAAAGCGAGTACAAAAGATGTTGCAATGGCGAGTTTACCATTTTCGGTAAGCCTCATAACTAATAATCCAATTAAGATGACTGTCAAGCTGCCTAATATAGCCGAAGGAAGACGAACAGCAATATCGTTGTTACCTAAAATTATGATACTTATTAATGGGATATAGACGGCTAGGGGTGATCCATATCCTCCGTGGGAGACCCACAGTAACGGTAAAAATTGATTGGTCCCGTCTCTGAAGGTTTTTGAGATTGAATAAGCAGCGTATGACGCTCCTATTTCGTCATTAGATAAATGAGGAGGGACATAGTCTAGCCTAATAAAGCGAGTTATTATTGCAATAAATATTAATATCAGCAAAAATTTTTTAGTAAACATTATTTGTATGGACTGATTGCTATAACTATGCTAAGAATAAACAATACCAAGTAAAGTATTTTATTCATGGAGTTAAAACCTCTCAGTATAAAATAGATTAGAAATGGAGATAAAAGCGTAAAGGTTTTCAAAATATCTACCGATCGCGAGCTAACTGTAATAAACGAAACTAGTAACATAGATAAAATTATTAAAGTTTTCGATCTATTCCAATCTTTTAAATCTAAAATTAACCCCTTGGCCAGCGGATATAAATTGGCAACAAGTAATACATCGTAAAGATTTTTAAAGGTAAAGAGGCCAGCAATTTTGGATAAATAAACATAAAAATAAACAGAACCGTTAAATATTATGAGTCTTAGCTTGTAGGGCATATACAGAGCTTCATCTTGCATCCGGGAAATATAAAGGTTGGTCCAGTCATCAGAAAGGATAAACTGATTGTTCTGAAATAAGAAAGGTAGTTTAATTACCCCACTGGTGTAAAACGAGGAAAGTAAAAGATAAAGAATAATAATTAAAAAAACTATCTTTCTAAATCTAGAAGTAAGATAATATAAGAATAATAGGCTGGTTATGATTGCTAATAATATAACAAAAACATCTTGATTTTGTGTAAACAGGGGGATTGCACCTATCAATATCAGTGGCGATACAAAAAATGAAGATTTGAAGGACAGTAACTTCTGACCGGAAAATTTTAGATAGAAATATATTGAAAATAACAATAAGAGAGGATTTAGAATTCCAACTAATATATTTCCGTGATTAATAATATTTAGTGTGAAGCAAAATAGAAGTATAGCAAAGATCATGAGATGATATTAGCATAAACGCCAGACAGAGAAATGAAAAAACCAAAAATTGTTATTGTTATGCCAGCCTATAATGCTGCCAGAACTGTAAAGGATACTTATAATGAGATCCCAGGAGAATTTAGAGAAAACATCATTCTGGTAGACGATTCTAGTAAGGATAACACTGTAGAAGTCGCTAAGAAACTTAAAATTAAAGTTATTGCCCATGAAAAAAATTTGGGTTATGGCGGGAATCAAAAAACTTGTTACTCTGAAGCTTTAAAAATGAATGCGGATATAGTTGTAATGCTTCATCCCGACTATCAATATGATGCCAGTCGTATAAAAGAACTGATAGAACCCATTGTGCAAAATCGATATGATTTTATGTTTGGCTCAAGAATTCAAGATAGAAAAGGAGCTCTATTAGGTGGGATGCCAAGGCATAAATATTTTCTGAATCGTATGTTCTGTTTACTTGAAAATATTTTACTTGGCGTTAATTTCACTGAGCACTTTTCTGGGTTCCGTGCTTATTCCTCCGAGCTGTTAAGAATTATTCCATTTAAACATTTTTCAGACGATTATGTATTTGATCAACAAATGACCATATCTGCTCTAAGATATAATTTTAGAGTTGGAGAGATTGCCATACCGACTAGATATCATACAAAAGCTTCCTCTATTGGATGGATAAAAGGGGGAAAATTTCTCCTCCAAACTCTCTGGTCAATCTTTTTATTTTACTATTTTAATAAATTAAGATTCTATAAGCTTCCACGTTAACATTTATCGCATTATTCAATTAATTCCTGCCATACATAATAATTTCTATGCCGTTTATATTTAGATTGGAAAGAAATTTCCTGCTGCCAAATTGCCTTATATGCCAGTCTTCAAAAGTTTGCCAATCAAAGTTTGGAACTTCCACAAAAAGAAGCAGCCTGTCTGCCTTTGGGTATTGGTCAATACCTAAAACCTCAACTCCCTTAATTCTGAGAAAGAACCGGTAATCATCGGCCTGTGGAGTGGAATTTTGCAGATCAATTAAGGAAACAACAGCATATTTTTTAGTCAAATCCAAATTATTTTGGACAAGAGTATTTACTATGCCACTTAGCCTTTGGATTGAACGGCCACCGGTGGAAAAAGAAGGGAGATTGATGGTTTGAGCATAGGTTAAAATTAAAATAGCCAACACAATTTTCCCGATTGTTTTAGAAGACCAGACAGTAAAGACAATAAAGGTCAAAGCACAAATAAGCCCCAGTGTGTAATAAAGTCTCAGTTGAGAAATCAACATTAAAAATATAAGGGGCAAAGAAATAAATAAAAGCCAAAATTTTTCCCTTTTGGAACCGATGAAAAATGTGGCCAGCCAGATAACCGCTGCTGATAGTCGAGAAACACCTAAGGTATTTAGTAGCCTGGTAATATTTTGAGCTTCCCATGAGTAGGTTAGTCCGGCTGAAGACGGGTGCTGTAACCACTGACGGCTTAGATAGCCTTTGGTAATAATTTCAAAAAGAATTATCGGGGTCCAGGGAAGAAGCAACCCCAAAAGCAGAAAAATTAAATTTTTCAGGCGTTTCTCCCTAACCCACCACTCATAAAACAATACGGGCAAGGCCAGGATGGCTGCTAGATCAATGGCAATAGAAATTCCAAACAGCAGAGCCGATAAAAACAGAGGTTTTTTAAACCACAAGCCGGTGAGGCCTAAAAATACCCAAGATACATACATATGTCCGTTCCAGGGAAAAGAAGAGGAGTCTATCCACCAGCGTGATAAG
>CAZKAW010000008.1:24418-27630 GCA_964551255.1 uncultured Gammaproteobacteria bacterium | reverse complement strand
TAGATTTCTGCCTTCGCAGGAATGACATTTTGGCCACAAAGTGGGGTAAGTTCAGAGAAAAAGCTGTTTTGAGCCTCAAAAACCCAAAATGCTGCTAAGCAGTCCCACCAAAGAATTGAGTAGCCAAAAAAGTGGAGCCGGAAAAACAAAAACTAAAAACAGCAGCAGAAAAAACCCGTATCTTTCCAAACTTTGATACTGCTTTGCTAAATTTAAGGGCAGTTGTGACAACAGCACTTTTGATCCGTCCAAAGGAGGGATGGGGAACAGGTTAAATACTCCAAGAAACAAATTTATTCTGACCCCAAAGTAAAGCAGGTTGCCGACTAAAGAAGGAAAAGTGTAGGGTAAAGCGTTGAGGAGGTGGTAAAGCAAAGCACAAAAAATGGCTAGGGCAAAATTTGCCGCCACACCGGCTGCAGACACAAATAGCTCACCCCTTCTTATATTAGTAAAATTTAGGGGATTTACGGGAACGGGTTTGGCCCAGGCCAGTAAAGGTCCGGGAGGGGTACCGGTCAAAAGAGCCGGAAGCAAAATTAAACCCGGTAAAAGAATGGTACCGATAGGGTCAATATGAGGCAGGGGATTTAAAGTCAACCTGCCCATCTTTTGGGCAGTTGCATCTCCAAACCTTAAAGCCACCAGGCCGTGCATTACTTCGTGAACAATTACTGAGAATAATAAAATTACTATTGATAGTGCAAAAAGTTCAGGCATGTGATATATTGTAGCATATGTTAGCCTGTACAAGGTGTGGTAAAGGAAAAAATATTCAGTCTTTTTCCAGGCACAAGAAAGGCTCCTCCGGGGCCGGTGGAACTTGGGCTCTTCGCGCTCCGATTCACAAAAGGACTCAAAAACCAAATTTACACAGCTTCATGGGTAAAAAATACTGCACCAAGTGTTTAAGGAAGGTGAAAGCCTCTCTTGAACCTAAAGAAGCTGTTCAAGCTGCTGCATCAGCTTAAGACCCCCTTGATAAGAACGAAGATCTATAGCTTTCCACCCCAAGGGTGTCGGCTCAGGGTGTCGGCTCAAAATCTCCTATAACACACTTGACAAAATATTGCTTTGGAATTAAATTTAAAATATATGGAATTTGTTTTTAACAAAATTATGTGCCATTACCACCTTGCTGGGGCGAGGCGGTTCTGATGATTTAATCCCAAAAAGGGGATAAAAATCTTTGAAACCGCCTTAAAAAAAAGAGGCGGTTTTTTAAAAGGAAAAATATGGCAAGAAATATAGAAGGTGAGCCACCAATATCCGGTCCTCTAGGACCTGAAACTTATTTACAAGCAGTTAAAGAGGCAGAAAGAATAGTCAGACAAGCTGCTCGGGGAGGTTTAGTCGATGCTGACGATACCTCCTTGTCTATTGGGGAGAGACTCACTCGTAGAAACTTTTATATAGTGGAATTGAGTCAGCGTTCCCTTCGAGAAATCTTAACAGAAGGCCGCATTGGTCTTCGTTTTCAAGAGTTAACTGAAGAGGGGATAGTAAAATTATACGGAACGAGAGCTTCAGGAGCAACAGTTGCCATTTATAAACCGATACCCTTGTGGCCTATATCACATACTCCTTCATTGATAGGGCAGCAAGAAAGACTAAGAGGCGGCTTACGCTGTTTAATTGGTATGGAAAAAAGAGCAGATTCTCCTTTAAGATCCTTACCGGATTTACTGGAAGTAGTCACTGCATATAAACAGATAGTGGGTGAATCGCTGTTTACAGTAGCAGCTCGCTATTCCGAAGAAGATCCAGGAGAGGAGTGTATTGCTTTAACAGGTACGACAATTGATGCTGAATTTGTAAATGGAGTAGGTCCTGGGATTAAATATGTAATTCTACTTAACCAGCAAAAAAGTCTGACAGGTGTAACCGATTTTTGGGTACATGCAAGGAATCCGCAAAGTTTGCCAAGGGGCACATACCCCCCAATGGTAGTTGAACTTAAAAGGTGAGAATATTTAATTTTTTCAAAGGGAAATCCGGGTAGCCGTTTAGGAAGTCTCTAAATGGTATCGGTTTTTTACCTTCCATTTGCAGCATTTGGTTGGGTAAAAATTTGACAATTTTTCCTTTTTTATCCTGAGCGGAGCCGAAGGGCCACACAGTCCAGGCTGTGGGCCAGGGGTAGTAGGCCCTGATCATCCTGTCCAGCTTTTGGTCAGGCGGGGGATTATTAATATCAAAATACCCATCCTGTTTGATTAATTTTTTAGTATACGCAGCTTCCAGCTGATGCTGCGGAGCAGGATGAATATCCCCTGCCAAAAATTGGATGATAACCTGAATAACAAGCTTACCCCCCAAATCATTGAGCTCAGTTAACAGTGAATCCGTTGTCTCCCTATCAGAAAGCTTATACTCCCTTTGGGCCAAAATATCACCCGCATCAACCTGTTGGGTAATCCTAATAATTGTTACCCCGCTTATTTTATCTCCATTTAAAATAGCAGCCGGAGCAGGAGAAGGCCCTCTGTATTTTGGTAACAGAGAGTGATGAATATTCAAAGGGGCATACTTTGGCAAATCTAAGATTGCTTTTGGAAGTATTAAGCCGTAATCTTCTACTATAAAAAAATCAGCCTTGACAGAGGCTATTTTTTGGAAGATTTCCTGATCAAATTTTTTTGTTTCCAGGAATGGAATATTTAAGGATTTAGCCCACCGGGCAACCGGACTATCAGAAATAGTCACTATGAGCGACAGCGGATAGGTTGTACTGATAATCCTTGCGCCTATTAATGAGTACTTTGTGTTACCAAAAAAAATAATGGTCATGGCAGGGTAATCTCCTCAAAATTATCTGTGCCTGTTTTATCTTTACCGGTGAATTTATAAAATTTGCCTTTTTGCTGTAAAACTCTTTCTGAGAATAAAATCCCGTCTAAATGGTCTACCTCATGCTGGAATATCCAGGCCGGAATCCCCTTTAAAATTTTGGTAATTTGATTGCCCTCTATATCCCGGAAAGAGACTTTAATTGAGGTATGTCTTTTAACCTGTCCCCAAATGGAGGGGATAGATAAACATCCTTCAAAATAAGTCCTGGTGCGTTTGGAATATGACAGAATATGGGGATTAATAATGGCTACAAACTCCTTTTGATAATTTTTCCAGCGGTCTTTGCGCTGAGCCGGATTGGAGGGAGGAGTGTGTTTGCTTTCATGTAAACGAGCTACAAAAAACCGTCCGTCAAGTCC
>CAZKAW010000008.1:0-24318 GCA_964551255.1 uncultured Gammaproteobacteria bacterium | reverse complement strand
GAGGAGTGTGTTTGCTTTCATGTAAACGAGCTACAAAAAACCGTCCGTCAAGTCCAATTTGGGTGGCAGCTAAACCCACCCCTTCAGGATCTTTAAAGGTTTGGGTAAGTTTTATCATATCTTTTAGGGTTGCCAAAAGATTGCTGTTAATTTTTTTAACCGGTCTCGTTTGAATTTTGAGTCTTGGGTCAGGTGCTTTAACTACTTGCATAGGAGGAATTGTAGCAAATTTATGTGGATATTTCCTGTTTGAGCTGTTTTAGTCTCCACATAAAGACCCTGGCTTTATTTTTGGCCCCATAATACCCTTTTGTATAATTTAAAGCCTCTTCTAAAATCTTTCTATCCACCTCTTTTGCCAGTTTAATGTAAAGTGAGTAATGTTTTGTATCTTCCAGTGATTCTGCCAAAAAAACCCCGTACTGCTGAAACTCATAGGCAATATTTTTAGGACGGTTTTTATACTTTACTTCATCAATAACTTTCGCTATGGATTTCATTTTGGTTGGGCAGGTGAAGTAGATTCTTTCAGTTGCACTGAAGCTTCCAAATAATTGGGTTTCAACTTTAATGCCTGTTTTAAAGCTTCGACTTCCTCATCTTTTTTGCCCATGCTGTTTAAAATTAAAGCCTTATTGTAGTAAAGTTTCGGGTCAGTGGGAGCCAGGGTGATAGTTTTATCCAAAGCTTTGATGGTTTCATCAAGGTATTTTTTATCCAGGACAGCCAGTTCAAAGTAGGTTCTGACAGCTGTTCTAAAGAAGGAAACATTTTTAGGGCTGTTCCTTAAAACCTGATTAGTTTGGGTGATAGCCTCATCCTTTAAGCGGGCAGAAAGAATAGCATCACTGTCAGCTAAAGCCGCAGCCGAAGCAGCCGCAGCCAGAGCCAGCTCGCTTGCGTAAAACGGTTCACCTTTGTTTAAATCTGATGCCAGCAACAATAAATTATATGCCATGCCCGAATTTCCCGAATCTAAAGCCTTTTCCCCCTGACTGAAGATAGTATCAGCATACCAGAGTTTGGAGAGGGAAAATAGAAGATAGAGGGTGGAAAGTAGGATGATGCCTTTGGTAGCTTTAGTATACGCAGGACTACGGTAAAGAAAAGAAGCGAGAAGCAAGAGGCGAGAGGCTAGAAGTCGGGGCAACTTAAATGGTTTTGTAGATTCAGTTGCAACAAAAACAAATGCCGGAAAAAGAAAGAAGAAAATGGCAATGATTACCACAGAAAAAAGGAAGAAGTTATAGATTAGGTAGCTTGTATAACTTGCCAGGATTGCTAAGAGCAGTAGATTAGGGGTTCTTAGTTTTTTTAGTATAAAAATTATAAAAGTTATAATAATTATACTGTAAGAGCCAAGGCCTACTATCCCGGTGGTTGCCAGATAATTTAAATATTCATTGTGGGCTTTGTTATACAAAAAATCCCATTCAGAAGTTAAGTTGTGAGAAGCTGGCCTGTACTGGTAATAAGAATAAGCAAAAGTTTCCAGTCCCGAGCCAAAAATAGGGTAATGCTTAAATATATCCAAAGCCCCCTGCCAGACAATAAACCTGATTGCTCCTGATTCTGTTCCTCCGTTTTCAAGCTGGGTACCGGATGAAGGTTGAGTAGGGAGTGAAATTGTAGGTCTTGGAGGAGGAGCAAATTTGGAAACAAGTCTAAAATTAGTTAAGGCTGATCCGAACAGGAAATTTATTAGTATAAAACTTATAATTGTTATAGTAATTATACTATTGAGGCCGGATTTTCTAATAAATAAAATCAAAAATACTGCCATTCCTCCAATTAACCCCAAAGTTGGTCCCCGGGAATAGGTAAAGGTGAAAGCTAAATAATATGTAACAAGTAATAAGTAATAAGTAATAAGCTGGACTTTGGATTTTGCTGTAAGCAGGAAATATAGAGCAGGGAAGATTAACATAGAAAGGTAAGCTGCCAGCCAGTTAGGCTGTCCTAAAGATGCAAAAACCCGGGCCTGGACGTCCTGTATCCAGCAGGAAGCATTAAATTCTCCCCGTAAAAGTACACAAGAGAGTGATACACCGAAGTGTTCAAAAATTGCCCACAGAGAAATTAAAATTCCGGAAGTTAAGGCAAATTTTAGAGCAATAAAAACCTTCGCGCGGTCCATATTGGAAACAAATGCCCAGTAAAGTAATAAATAAGATACAAGAGACAATAAACCACCATTAGAGCGGGAATAATATCCCCAGACAGAAGTATGGGGGTCTATGGAAAATACGGTAGAGAGAATATTGGCACCCAAAAATAAAAGAAGGGGAATATCTAATGGGGTACGATTTATGATTAATGATTTATGATTTATGATTTTTAGAAGCCAGGATCCTGCAATAATTGTGGTGAGTATATAGGTTAAAATCATCTTGTTGTATTCAAAAAGTTCATAATTTAAAGAGGTCCAAAAAAGAGGGGTCAGGAAAAAAAGTAAGTAAAAAGAGTAGGTTATGATTTTATCAAACATCTATTTTAATATACCTGAAGTGTTGTTTACGGGCAATAGCTTATGTTAAACTCCTTGCATGTTTGGCGGCATCTGGAAATATTTTGCTCATGATATTGGTATAGACTTGGGGACTGTTAATACTTTAGTTTTAGTAAAGGGCAAAGGAATTGTAGTTAGAGAACCTACGGTGGTGGCTCTGCATAAAAAAACCAGACAAATTTTGGCAATTGGGACTGAGGCTAAAAGAATGCTGGGCAGAACCCCTGCAGCGATTGAAGCGATCAGGCCCTTAAAAGACGGGGTGATTTCGGATTTTGATACCACTGAAGCCATGCTACGCTATTTTATCCGCAAAGTTCACGACAATCCTTCCAGCGGCCGGGGAAGATCCGGTGCTAACTGGTGGACCCTACCAAAAATCCCCAAGCCCAGAGTGGTGGTGGGAATTCCTTCCGGAGTAACAGAAGTGGAAAGAAGAGCAGTTCAGGATGCCTGTCTTTCTGCCGGGGCCAGGGAGGCTTTTTTGATAGAAGAGCCTATGGCAGCAGCAATTGGGGCCAAGCTGCCGGTAGAAGAACCGGAAGGAGTGATGGTTGTGGATATTGGTGGAGGAACCACAGAAATAGCAGTGGTATCTTTGGGGGGAATGGTGATAAGCAGATCACTACGGATAGCAGGGGATGAGCTGGATGAGGCCGTTATTGCTTATATGAGGACCCGCTACGGGATGCTGATCGGAGAAAAAAGCGCGGAAGAGGTTAAGATTGAAATAGGTTCTGCTTATCCTTTGGAAAAAACAGACAACGCTGCTACAGTTATAAGAGGCAGGGATTTGGCTACCGGCTTGCCAAAATCAATTAAAGTAACAGCTCCTGAAATCAGGGAGGCCTTAAGCTCCATAATTTCTCAAATTATCTCTACTGTCCAGGAAGTTTTGGAGGAAACTCCTCCTGAGCTTTTGACTGATATTGTGGAAAGAGGGATTTTTTTGGCAGGAGGAGGAGCCCTGCTTAAAGGATTGGATAAAAGGTTGGCTGAAGAAACTAAACTGCCGGTGTATGTGGCGGATGATCCGCTCACTACTGTGGTCAGGGGTTGCGGGGAAGTATTGGATAATTTGGACTTACTTTCCAAAGTCAAAGTGACTGGAGGGTTAAGATAAAAATTAAAGCTGTTCTTTTTGATGCAGATGGAGTGCTTTTGGATACCTGGGATTTTATATACGGGGCTTTAGAATACACACTAAACACTCATAATTACCCAATTCCTTCAAAAGAGGTTATTAATAAAATGACGGGGAAACCTCTCAAAGACTTTTATAAAGTAATTTTTCCCAATCAAGATGTTCAACTATTTGCCCAAACTCATATTAAATATCAGTCAGATAGATTTAATTTAAGCAAACCTTTCCCAAACACAGTGAAAACTTTAAAACAGTTAAGGGAAAAAGAGTATTTGATAGCAATTATCAGTAACAGAAGTAGAGAAAGTTTACTTGAGTCTTTAGAAAAGGCTAAGATTTCAAAGTTTATTGACCTGATTGTTTCGGCGGAAGATGTGATCAACCCCAAACCACACAAAGATCATGTTTTATCTGCCCTAAAGAAGCTAAAAGTAGAACCTGAAAATGTTTATATGGTCGGGGATACCCATCATGATATTTTAGCCGGCAAAAATGCGGGTGTAAAAACAGTGGGTGTAACCTATGGATTTTTGGGAAAAGATATTAAAACTTTAAATCCTGATTTTGTAATAGATGATATAAGAGAGCTAATTTCTATTGTGAGTTAGATAATATTTATAAGCCAGCAGTGGGTCAGCAAGGGCTATTGAGCAAACTTGGACCATATCTGCACCCGCGTTTAAGTATTCATCCACGTCTTCCGGTTTTAAAATTCCCCCTCCACCCAAAATCTCATATTTTAACCCTTCCTCTTTTCTTATTTCCGAAGCCCATTTAATATGCTCCAGGGCAATTTCCCGATCAGCCCTGCCGCAAACCCCGGAAGTTCTCCTGCCAGGTAGAATCTCTGATCCGTCTTCTGCCAAAACTGTCATTTTTAAAGCATTAATTCCAGAGACATAATCTAAATTGCTACCTGCCGATTGAAATACATTTTCCATCTGTTTTTTAGAGTTATAAACTCCAAATTTAAATCCGGCTGGGGTATTGGGAAATCTTCTTTTAAATTCTGAAAAAAGGTATTTGACCAGTTGTACACTTTGAAACATTTCTCCTTCTTCCGGATTTTCAGTAACGTTAGGACAAGCTAAATTAAATTCAATAACCTGTGTCCCGGAAACAACAGCTGTGGCAGCAGCCAGCAGTAAATCGGCTGCGGTTTCTACAATTAAAGCCTCTGGTGGATTATTTCCCAAAATTACAGAGCAGCCTTGCCCATCTCCCGGAGTAGTTGCTGTTACAGAACATCCTAAAAGTTGTCCGTTAGATACAGCTTTTCTTTGTTCAACTAATTCTTTCCCCCAGACATCCATAGCAGATGAGGGATTACCCAAAGAATTAGTAATACTTTCATATTTTTTCCAATCTTTAGGATCTAGGGTGGCGTGCATAGTTTGATCTAACTCTTCTCTGGAAACAGCTTTTTCTACCTTAACAATTGCTATATTAGGAGCAGGATTGGATTTTCTAGGGACGGATCTTCTGGTTTTTTGCAAAACTAATCCATATCCCATTTTAAAATAAAAATCTGTCCAAAGTTTGCCGGAGGCACCTCCGGAGGCAATCGCAATGGGGGAGATTAGCTTGTGACCTAAAAAGGAGTATTTTTTTTCTTTGGGAAGGGGAGGGAATTTATTGGAAAGCCAAACAGGAGGTTTGGAAATTACTTCTTCCCAGGATTTTTTAATATCATAAATTAAAGGAGGCTGGTTAGGGTCAATAAAATCTTTTGGATCTGACAGGCTGGTAGTCATTTCTTTGGGTATATCACCATGCCTTTTGGTGAATCTAAAACTTGACCATTATCATACACCAAAGTACCTCTTAAAACCACTCTTTTTACTTTACCTGCAACTTTCATTCCTTCAAAAGGAGTCCAGGCACATTTGGTAAATAAGGGTTTAGGGGTTAGAGCGTAGGGTTTGGTAAATTCAACTTCTACAAATGTATCCGGCTGAATGGGAATAGTGAAGATTTTTGATGGGTTAGTATGACAGAGACGAATAACATCTTCCACAGTCAGCCTTCCCTCATTAACTGCCGTTAGTAATAAAGGCAGGGTGGTTTCCAAACCGGGAACTCCGTTTGGGGGATTTTCTGATTGTTTTTCTTCTTTGGTGTGGGGAGCATGGTCCGAGGCTATGGTGTCAATGGTTTTGTCCTCAATTGCTTTCCATAAAGCTTCTTGATCTTGTTTTGCAGGCAGGGGTGGTCTCATTATCCCAAACCCCCCTAATTTTCCCAAATCATTTTGGGTTAAAAAAAGATGATGACAGCTTACCTCACAGGTTATACTCAATTCTTTATCTTTAGCTTGTTTTATCAAACTAATCTCATATGCTTTACTGACATGACAAACATGCAGTTTGTTGCCATTTTTGTAAGCCAGCTCAATCGCCTTTTTTAGAGTGTCTCCTTCCGCATGAACCATTAAAACTTTGTCTTTTGGCCAGGCAGAAAAGATGGAATCCAAAATTCGGGGATTTTCCTGAAGCAATGTGCCTGTTGTATGATTCATATAAACCTTCAGCCCAAAAACCTTATCTTTGATGATATCAAAATATTTTATGGAATCCGGGGTAGCCCCGAAGTGAAATCCCACATCAGAAAAAATCCTGCCTGTTGCCAGTGAAATTTTCTTTTCCAGCGCATCAGAGGTAATGGTGGGTTCCGGGTTATTGGGCATATCTAAAACAGTAGTGAAACCCCCGGCAATAGCAGCTTTTGTACCGCTTTGGAAATCTTCTTTTTGCAGGGCTCCGGGTTCCCGGAGATGGGTATGGGTGTCAATTAATCCGGGTAATTTGATCATTTAGCCTCTAACTTTTTTTCCCAAGATTGGGGGTCAGACATCCAGCTTAAAACATTGGCTACATCTTCCTTATCTATATCATTTAACTGCCGGGCTTGGGCAACTACCTGTTCAAAATCAGTCAAAGTGGTGAGATTAAGTCCGTTTACGGCAAAGTTTTGTTGGGAAGTTTCCAGCCCGTAGGTGATGATGGCGAATACGTCAGAAACTTCTCCTCCGGCATTTCTGATAGTCTTGACACTGTTGATGGCACTTTCTCCGGTAGAGATTAAATCTTCAATCACAATAGCCCTTTGGCCTTTTTTGATGATCCCTTCCATCATATTTTCTTTACCATGATCTTTGGCCTTACCTCTGACATAAACCATGGGTAAATTCAGCTTATCTGCAATCCAGGCAGCGTGAGGGATTCCGGCTGTGGCTGTGCCTGCTACTACCTCAAAAGAAACTCCTGATGATTGAATGGCCTCAATTAAAAAATCCCTAATCTCTCTTCTTTTGTCAGGATAAGCCATTAAAACCCGGCAGTCCGTATAAACAGGGGAAAGTAAACCGGAGGCATAGCGGAAGGGCTTTTTAGCATTTAAGCTAATGGCATCAAGTTCCAAAAGTATTTTGGCCACGGTTTTTGAAACATCGTTCATAATCTGTTAACTAAGTCTACTATTTCCCGGTGTAATCTTAAAGCAGCCTCCCTGGGGTTTGGGGAAAGAATAATGCCACGGGCTGAATGGATAATTAACCCCTGCTTTTTACTATCCAGACTGTTTTGTAAAGTAGCCTTTAAATCTCCGCCCTGAGCTCCTATACCGGGAACTAAAATTGGCAAATCCCCCACAATTTTTCTGACTTTGGCTAAATCCTCAGGATAAGTTGCTCCCGCCACCACCCCTAAATTGCCGTTTTCATTCCATCTCGTTACATGTTCTGCCACAACCTGATAAAGTGGTTTACCCCTTCGACTTCGCTCAGGGTAAACTTCCAAATCCTGGAATTCCCCCGCACCCGGATTGGAAGTTTTTACTAAAACAAAAATGCCCTTGTCTCTTCTTTCTAAAAAGGGCTTTAGGCTTTCTTTGCCCAAATAGGGTGAAACTGTAAGCGCATCAGCGCCTAAATTATCAAAAATGGCTCTGGCATATGCTCTGTTGGTAGTATCCGTATCTGCTCTTTTGGCATCCAAAATTGTCGGAATATCAGGATAGGTAGTGTGGATATAGTTGATGGTATCTTTTAAGATTGTCCAACCCACTGCTCCCCCGGCTTCATAAAAGGCACTGTTTAATTTATAGGCACAAACTAAATCATGGGTGGAATCAATGATAGTTTTATTGAATTCAAAAACTGCTTCCGTGTCCAAGCCAACACAAACAAATTTTCCCTCATCCCATTTTGCTTTTAATAATTTCAAAAAGTCCACGCTCACAATATACCAGTATTTAAGAAAGCTTTGCAACTGATCCTTGCTGTGTTATAGTTTTTGCCATGAGCAGGCTGCTTCCTCACCTTCAGCTTTTTGTAATTTTGGCTGTAGTCAGCATTCTAATTTTAATTTTAGACTTCTTTAATTTCTTAAGCTGGCCCAAATCAACTGTTTCTTATTTAACTAATCCCGTTTCTTTTGGCCTTTATCAAACCAGGCAAACCTTGGGCAGCCAGTTTTATTTTGTTTCAGCTCTGCGTACTTCATCCCAGGAAAATAAAGCCTTAAAGCAGCAATTAGGGCAACTGCTTTCAGAAAATGCCCGCCTCAGGAAACAGCTGGCAGAAACTGAGGCTCAACTTTCCCAGCAAAAATACCTTGATCCTGTAAACTATAACCTCATGCCGGCCCGGCCCATTGGTCTCTCTCGGTACTTAAAAATTGATCGGGGTAAGACAGAGGGAATAAAAGCGGGGCAGGCAGTAGTTTTTAATGATAATTTCATAGGTAAAATTATCAGTGTGGAGGAAAAGGTAGCCAGTGTTCAGCTTTTGTCCGATCCGGATTCCAAAGTGGCAGCTTTCTCCCAAGGACTCGAGGGTAAAGCCAAGGGAGTATTAGTGGGCCAATTTGGCAATGAAATGTTGTTTGATAAAATTTTGCATGAGGAAAAAATAAATATTGGAGATTTAGTCTATTCGGAAGGCACGGAAGAATTTTTGCCCAGAGGTTTAATTTTGGGCAAGGTAATTCAGGTAATGGAGCGAGAAAATGAGATTTTTAAACAAGCCAAAGTTACTTCTAATTTTGATATCAGAGAGTTGGAGCTGGTGTTTATGATAGAGGAGTAACAAGATGAAAACCTTAATAGCAGTACTGATTATTTTATCTTTCATTCAAGCTGCAATTATTCCAATAAATTTGGTGTTAATTGTACTAATTTGCAGAAGCTACTTAAAAGCTGATAAAGCCAACCTCTATTTGGCTTTTGGGTTTGGGCTTTTAGATGCCCATCTTAACTTAACTGCCCTGGGACTTAGCCCTTTAGTCTATTTGTTAATGATACAAATTACTCAAAGTTTATCCAAATCACCCCTTACCGGTAATTCTTTTTTAATTATCCCTATCAGTTTCGTGCTGTTTTTTGCAAAGGATCAACTCACTTTCTTTTTTACTGCTCAAATACCTTCTCCTATCAGCAAAGCATTGATAGAAAGTTTGCTGTCTTTGCCTGTTCTTTATTTGCTCAGGCTTTGGGAGGAAAGATTTATCGTTAGAAAAGAAATTAAGCTAAAAATCTAGTATGGTACGAAAAAGAAAATCATTGGGTTTTGGTTTTACTGACGAGGTAGCCAAAGTTAGCTCCAAGGCGAGACACCTTAAAAAGGAAGAGAGGGAGTGGAAAGACCTCTTAATTCCAAATTTTGACCCTGACTTTGGAACCCCGTTTTCTAAAAGTCCGTGGATAATAACCATTTTTTATGCTCTATGCCTGATTTTGTTTTTTGTGATATTTGTTCGTTTGTTTCACCTGCAAATAGTTGAAGGTACAAAAAACAGGGAACTGGCTGACGGCAACAGGATTCAAGTTAAGTTAATCCACGCTCCCAGAGGGGTAATTTTTGATCGAAACGGTAAAGTTTTGGCAGCTAATTCTCCGGCTTTCAGGCTTTGGGATGATGGTATTAAGCGGGCAAGATTAATCAGCAGAGAAGAGGCCTTGGAGCTGGAAGTTAAAAATGATCCGGCTTCGCCGGATTTGGAAGTTGATAATGTCCGCACTTACCCCATGGGAGAAAAGTTAGCCCACGTATTGGGGTATGTGGGTGAAATTTCCCAGACCCAGCTTAAAGACTCCGATTTTAAAGACTACCGTCTGGGAGACCGGATCGGTCAGTCCGGGATTGAGGCTCAATATGAAAAATTGCTTCGCGGTGTAGACGGAGGGGAAATTATTGAGGTGGATTCTTCCGGGCGCAAACTTCGGACTCTAAGGCGCACTTCCCCCATCCCGGGGCAAAATATCTATTTAACAATTGACGCCGATCTTTCAGATAAAATTTATCAGCTGACTAAAGAAACTTTATTTAAGACAGGGAGCTGTTGTGCTGCTGTGGTGGCCATGGATCCGGGTAACGGCCAGATTTTAGCCCTGCTTTCTTTTCCTTCTTTTGACCCCAATATTTTTACGGCAGCTTTTGATGATAGTGCCGTCAGTGAGATTTTTTCTCAGCCTACCTCCCCGGTTTTAAACCGGGTTATAACCGGCACCTACCCTCCCGGTTCTACTTTTAAAATTGTTTCTTCACTGGCAGCTTTATCTTCCGGTAAAATTTCTCCCGACACTACTTTTCAAGATAACGGGGTGATTTATTTGGGCGCTTTTAAATTTACCAATTGGTATTTTAACGAATACGGTAAGACAGAAGGCCAGGTTAATTTATTGAAAGCTATTCAGCGCTCAAATGATATTTATTATTATGAAGTTGCCAAAATCATCGGGCTGGATGTTCTAGGCTCCTGGTCTAGAAAATTGAAGTTGGGAAATAAATTAGGGGTAGATTTACCGGGGGAAGTAGAAGGTTTAGTTCCGGATGATGCCTGGAAAAGAAAAAATTTTGCTACTTCTTGGTATCCGGGAGATACTTTGCATATGGCCATAGGCCAGGGTTTTGTTTTAACAACCCCCCTACAAGTTTTAGGAATTACTTCCTTTATGGCTGAAGGAAGTTTATATCAACCTCAACTGGTATTGTCCAATTTTAAACCGAAGGTGCTGGTTTCTAATTTAATCCCAAAAGATAAAATTGATTTCGTTAAGGAAGGATTGAAGTTAGTTCCCAAAGACGGGGGAACTGCCTGGCCTTTTTTTACTTTTCCCATTCCGACTGCCGGGAAAACCGGCACTGCCGAGTTTGGTGATCCTAAAAACAGGACTCATGCCTGGTATACTTCCTTTGCTCCCTCTGAGCAACCCAAAATTGCTTTGACTGTTTTAATAGAAGGCGGGGGGGAAGGGTCGTCTGTGGCAGCCCCTATTGCCAAAGAAGCTTACCGCTGGTATTTTTCTCCTGATAAAAATAAATTGATACAGGATATCTATTCTCCTGCCACCCAGTCAGCAAGAACTCTGGGAGAGTAAGATATAATTAAAAGCAATGAAAAATGATTCCTACCTGTTGGCATTACATTCTGTTGATGGGTTGGGGCCTATTAGACTGAAAGCTATTTTGGATTATTTTAAGGATCCAAAGCTGGCTTGGGAAGCTGACAGTAAAGAAATTAGGGAAATTGGGGTCCCTCAACCGGTAGTTGATCTTTTGAAAGAAGCAAGGAAAAAGCTGGCCCCCCAAACTTATGCAACTGAAATTGAAAAATCAGGAATTAAATGGCTGACTGTTTTTGATAACAATTACCCCGAACTGCTTTCTCAAATTTATGATCCACCCGTTGTTTTGTATTATAAAGGAGAGATTTTACCTTCTGATAAAAAAGCTATCGGGGTAGTTGGAAGCCGGAAAATGACCGGCTATGGTAAGGCCGTAACAGAGGATTTTACTTCCAAACTGGTGGCTGCAGGTTTAACTATAGTTTCAGGACTGGCAAGAGGGGTAGACAGTACTGCACATAAACAGGCAGTTAATGATGGGGGAAGAACTATTGCTGTTTTAGGCGGAGGACTAAATAATATTTTCCCTCCTGAAAATACTCCTCTGGCTGAAAAAATAGCCTCAGGTTTTGGGGCGGTGGTTAGTGAATTCCCCCCCGGTTATCCCTCCCTGCCCGGTAATTTCCCTGCCCGAAACAGAATCATTGCTGGGCTTTCCAAGGCTGTTTTGGTGACAGAAGCAGCTGTTGACTCCGGTTCCTTGATTACCGCCCGTTTAGCTGTGGAAGCCGGGCGGGAAGTTTTTGCCGTGCCGGGCCCGGTTACCTCCAGCCTTTCCAGGGGGCCGATTGATTTAATTAAGGAAGGTGCCAGGGTTGTATTTGATCCTCAGGAAATTTTGGATGAGTTGAGGATTACCAGGGTAGCCAATTCAGGTAATAACATTCAAATTGAGAAATTTTCGGAAGAAGAAAAGAAGATTCTGGAGGTTTTGGAAAGAGAAAGCTTGCATGTTGATGAAATCGGCAGATTGCTGCAGTTTCCCTCCGGCAAACTCTCTGCCCTGCTTTTGAAAATGGAAATTTCCGGTTTAGTCCAAAGCCTGGGGGCGGGAGTTTATTGTAAGTCGTGATTGCCCTAAAGCTTAATTGTTGAGATAATATTTTTATATGAATAAAGGGTTGCTGGTTTTACTGGCCCTACTGGTTATTGTTATCACTGCCTTCCTTACTTTGTTTGTAAATATAGTCCTGATTGAAACTGTTCCCAAAAGTGAAATAGACACTGCTGTTAACCAGGCAAAGTATTTATACAGCCTGAAAAAAGCCACAGGAGAAGATTTAAAAGAGGGCCCTTGTTTGTCGGATGCTTTAATGCCTGACTGGGTAGTTGATATTGCTCACAATCCCAGACAACCGGTTGATGATTTGCCGGGAAATCAGTGTCCCTCTTTTCGGGAAGGCAGAGTCAAACATTTTGTAGAACTTGATCTGGAAGGTAATTTAATCAAAGCCCGCTAATATGAAATATATCACCTTGCCCATTCATCTGATAGAGTTTTGGTATTTGGAAGGATTGGCTTTTTTTCTGCAAACCTGGAAAAATTTAATGCTTTTTTTGGAAGAGGATTTGGCAGTCACACTGATGTGGAAGCTGATATTTGTCCCCCTTTTCCATGATTCCTCTATTGTGGGAAGACTACTGTCTTTATTGTTCAGATTAAGCAGGATCTTAATGGGAGTGTTTGCTTTCGCTATGGTTTCTTTAGGTCTTTTGATGCTGGCAATTTACTGGTTTGGTTTACCGCTTTTGGCTTTTTTGGATATACCCTCCCTTGTAAGCAGAGTTTTATTTTTATCCGGTTTAGGGCTATTTTTTATCCATGTTACTACTCACCCTCACCGCAAAGTTTGGCAGGTGGGCAGGGAAAATTTCTGGTTGGTATCAGAGGTTAAAAAGCAGGAAGTTAACTTTTATGAGTTGTTAAAAAAACCCCAGGTTTTAGATTTGCTGTTAAACTTACAGCTTAAGTTTGACTTACTGCCCAAAGTTGAGACTCAAAATATTGAAACTATTGGACGCAAAGCTTTCGAGCTGGCAAAGGCAAGCGGCAGCCCTTACATTACCTCCCGCCACTTTTTTGTGGCTTGTCTGGAAGAAAGCCCCGGCATAGACAGCGCACTTTTGAAGGTGGATTTAAAAATAGATGATTTTAGGGGGGCTTTGAATTACCTGGAGAAAAAAAATCAGGTTTGGAGAAAAGTTTATATTTGGGATGATGATTTTACGGTCCATCATTTAAAGGGGGTCAACAGGGGCTGGCTGGGGGTGCCAACTCCAAGTTTAGACTTAGTAGGTGAGGATTTAACCAGGAAAGCTTCTGCAGAGGGTTTTGCCAACTTAATCAGGGAAAATGGCATCATTCCTGAGATAATAAATGTTTTATCTGGGCAAACCGGCAGGAATGTAATTTTGGTGGGTCCGCCCGGTAGTGGCAAAAGCGCTCTTATTAAACACTTGGCAGCACAAATTGTCTCAGGAGATGCCCCGGCTGCTTTAGCTACCAAAAGGCTGGTGCTTTTGGATTTAACCAAACTCCTCTCCGGCATAAAAACTCAAGGGGAATTGGCTGAGAGAATCAAAAATATCTTTGATGAGGTGGCATTTTCCCAAAACACCATCATTGTTATTGACGAAATCCACGAATTAGGGGTAGGTGAAGCAGGAAATACGTTTAATCTTTACTCGTTACTTGAGCCGTTTTTGGAAGAAGACACTTTTCAGTTTATCGGTACTACAGAAGGAGAAAATTATACTAAAATTTTGGAGAAAAATGCTTCCTTTGCCAGAATTTTTAGAAAAATTGAACTGCCTCCGGCCACACCCCTGGATACTTTAAATATCTTACAAGACAGAAGCATTGAATTTGAAAGAAAAAATAAAGCAAGTTTGCTTTCTGGTGAAAGTAAAGTTAAGGTGACATTTTTGGCTTTGAAAGCTGCTGTGGAATTTTCACAAAAGTTTGTTAAAGACAGAGTTTTGCCTGATAGCGCCATTTCTGTTTTAAAAGAAAGCTTAACCCAGGCCGTCAATGGTTGGGTCACAACTGATGTGATCAAACGGGTAATTTCCCAAAGGGTAAAGGTGCCGTTGATGGAAATTGGCACAGAAAACAAAGAAAAACTTTTGAATTTGGAAGGTCAGCTACACCAAAGGCTGATTGGCCAGGAGCAGGCAGTCACAGCAGTGGCTGATGCTTTAAGAAGATCAGCCACCGGTCTTTCGGAAGACGGCAGGCCGATTGGGTCATTTTTATTTGTGGGGCCGACCGGGGTGGGTAAAACCGAACTGGCTAAAACTTTGGCAGAGGTGTATTTCAAAAATGAAGGGGCTTTTATCCGTTTTGATATGTCGGAATATCAAAATCCCGAATCAGTGGTCAGGCTGATTGGCGGATCGGGCGAAGGAGGGCTTTTGACCGAGGCAGTTAGAAACAGGCCATATGCCTTGATCCTTTTGGATGAGTTTGAGAAAGCAAATGAAAAAATTTTGACTTTATTTTTACAAGTGTTGGATGATGGCAGGTTAACGGATGGGGCCGGAAGAACCATTGGTTTTGAAAATACCATTATTATAGCTACCTCCAATGCCGGGTCACTTTTAATTGCCCGGGGATTGCAACAAGGTAAAAATTTGGAGGAAATAGATAAGCAAGTAGACGGTGAGCTTTTAAAAATTTTCAAACCGGAACTGGTTAACCGGTTTGATGAAGTAGTTTTATTTAAACCATTATCCCTTTCTGAGCTCGAAAAAATCGTCAAGCTTAAACTGGCTGTGCTGCAAAATCAGCTCAAAGAGAAAGGGTATCTGGTGGAGTTTGATGAAGGACTAATCAGCCAACTTGCCCAAAGGGGATTTGACCCTGTCCTGGGAGCCAGACCCCTTCGGAGATTAATCCAGGATACCTTGGAGGCCAAACTTTCCAAGATGATTTTGGAAAATAAATTAACTAAAGGCCAATCCTTTAAGGCAGGAGCAGAGCTATTATAGAGCTAATATTGCATTTTAAAAAAGATTATGAGATACTTAGTCCAACATTATGGCTGAGAGTATAGGGTTTTCTGATCGATTTTGGCGGTATATGGGTGCAATAGCTGTTGGCGCAGCCGCTGTAGGAGTAGGAGGTGTAGCAGTAAACCGGCCAGGGGAGGAGTTAGCGCAAGTTGAGGCTGCTGTTAATAAAACCCACCCTCCTATTGCTGATGCAGATTTAAGAGAGGCTAGAAAAATATTGCCCGGATTTTTGGGAGATGTCCCTGCTGGCTGGATCAGAGACTTTTATCAAGTAGAGCTTACCAGGCCAGATGATCCACGACAGCTTCTTGAGGCTTATGATCTGATAGTTGCTGATAGGAATCGTAGGTTAAGAAGAATCGAGTTATTAAGAGATATGACAGGCGAAGCAGGTTATAGATCGAGCGTAGCAATTATGACTATGCTGGCAGGAGTTATAGTAGGAGCAAGTTCATGGCTCGGATCTCTTTATGCTATTAAACCAGTTTCTGCAAAACAATCTTAAAAGTATTCTTTAACTTTGTGTTAAACTGGAAAATATCCATGTTAAAGATTCTGCCTGTTCTGCTTTTTATTTTTCTAATGTTACTATCTCCCAAAGTTTTTGCTACCGGTTTGGACGGAGTTAACCAAAAAGTGTCTGACAGGTTTGAGGAGGATATAAGCAGGATGGCTGCCATTATGGATGAACTGAGAGACAGGAAAGGGATTACGGAAACCAGGGTGGCTTTTGGGGGGATTGATGACCAAATAAAAAGCGCAGATTACTGGATTACTTATGCAGCAGAGGCAGTCGCATTTCAAAGAGCACAAGAGTTTTCCTCGGCAAATGGTTTAAGGTCTAGCTTAGAAGGATTAAGAGTGAAGATATTAAGAGCTAAAACGGAAGCAGGAAGGGCACTGGAGTGAAGAAAAGTTACTTACTAATTATAGTTATTTCTATAAGTTTAATATTATTAACAATATTCATATTGACACCCCAAGGGTGGAAAGCTAGACTAGTTAATCCTATGGGACAAGGAAATCAGAATTATGATGCAATTTCCACACCGGCACCCACTCCAAATTCCCCAAAAACTTTTAATTTTGACTCTACAACAGATTTAAAGGTAGAGCTGGAAAAGGTTAATCCGCAAGTTTTAGACTCCGATTTTGAGTAAATCCTTGACAAGCCAAGTAGAATTGTTCCATTGTAACAGTAGCAGTAGCAATGAATAATCTGGTAATTGTTGAGTCACCGACCAAAGCCCGGACTTTACAGAAGTTTTTGGGAGAGACATATCAAATTACTGCCTCTATGGGCCATATCCGTGATTTACCTAAAGGTGAGTTTGGGGTGGATATAGAAAAAAATTTTGAACCCCAATATGTTATCCCCAGGGATAAAAGGAAACTGGTTAACCAGCTGAAGAAAGAAGCTAGAGGGGTCAAAACTCTTTGGTTGGCCACAGACCTTGACAGGGAGGGAGAAGCAATAGCCTGGCATATTGCCGAATTATTGCGTAATTCGGAAGTAACAAGTAACAAGAAACAAGTAACAAATGAAATTAAGCGCGTGGTGTTTCATGAAATTACAGAGGAGGCAATCAAGGAAGCTTTTGATCATCCCCGCTCCATAAATATGCAGCTGGTGGATGCCCAACAAGCAAGAAGGGTTTTGGACAGGCTGGTGGGTTATAAACTTTCCCCCCTGCTTTGGCAAAAAGTAAAAAAAGGGTTGTCTGCCGGCCGGGTTCAATCCGTGGCTTTAAGGTTAATAGTGGAAAGGGAAAGAGAGGTTCTAGCCTTTAAACCGGAAGAGTACTGGACAACTGAAGCAGAATTAGAATCAGGAATCAAGAATCAAGAATCAAGGTTTTTAGCTACATTAATAGAACAAAACGGGAAAAAATTACAGATTAAGAATAAAGAGCAGGCAGATGGGCATGTTAAAAATTTAGAGAAAGCCAAATATGTTGTTTCAAAGGTCGTCCAAAAGGAGGTCCGCCGGTATCCTTATCCTCCATTTACCACAGCCACCCTGCAACAAGCCGGAGCCAACAGATTAGGTTTATCCGCTAAAAAAACCATGATGCTTGCCCAAGCTTTATATGAAAGGGGGCTGATCACATATATGAGAACCGATTCGGTGAATTTATCTGTTTCTGCCGTAAACTCAGCCAGGGTTTATATTGGAAATTTTATTGGCAAACCTTATTTGCCAAAAATCCCCAGAATTTTCAAATCCAAATCTAAAAATGCTCAGGAAGCACATGAGGCTATCAGGCCGACGAGTGTGGGGGAGAAGGGGGAAGGGCTACGGGATAAAGGATTAAACAGAGATCATATCAGGCTGTATGAGCTGATTTGGAAAAGATTTGTGGCCTGTCAGATGAGCGAGGCGGTTTTGGATCAAACCACCATTGATGTAACAGCTGATAGTTATTTACTCAGAGCCACAGGTTCTGTGGTCAAATTTGACGGTTGGCTTAAGTTATATGGCAAAGAAGTTGAGGAAAATGGGAAAGAGCAAAAGCAAGTCTTGCCCAGTTTGGCTGAAAATGAACACTTAACACTGCTTAAACTTTTACCCACTCAGCATTTTACCGAGCCACCCCCCAGATATAATGAAGCCTCCTTAATTAAAAAGCTGGAGGAGCTGGGGATTGGCAGACCCTCTACTTATGCTCCGATTTTATCTACCATTCAGGAAAGGTTTTATGTCGAAAAGCTGGAAAGAAAGTTTGTCCCAACTCAGTTAGGATTTACTGTTTGTGACTTTTTAGTTAAATATTTTCCTGATGTTTTTGATTATTCTTTCACAGCTTCTTTGGAAGACGAACTGGATGAAATAGCCAGGGGGGAAAGAGACTGGAAACCAACAATAGGTAGTTTTTATGAGCCTTTTGAGAAAAAGATAGAGGAAACTTCCAAGGAAGCTGAAAAAGTAAAAATGGAGGTTCAGCTGGCAGGGAAAAAGTGTCCGGATTGTGGTAATGAATTGGTAGTAAGGATTGGCAAGTTTGGAAAATTTTTGGCTTGCTCTTCCTTCCCGAATTGTAAACACACCGAAGGTTTGGAAGAAAAAGTTAATGCCAAATGTCCCCAAGACGGAGGAGAAATTGTCGTCAGGCATACCAAAAGAGGTAAAAGATTTTATGGCTGCACAAACTGGCCGGTCTGCAAATTTGCTTCCTGGACAAAGCCAATAACAAATTAAGCAACTTACTCTTATCCAGGTTTTTTCTCTTTCCTAATAATTACAGTTTTTTATCAAACTACTTAAATTTATCAGTTAGGATTTTCATATCAAGATAAGGAGGTGAAATGAATGGCAAGGATGGTTTTGGGTATATTTACTGATCGCTGGAATGCTGAAGATGCTATTAGAAGACTTCATAGAAGCGGGTTTAATCCCCAAGATATTTCTATAATGATGAAAAATACCGGTGAAGCTAAAATTATGGCTGAACAAACAGGAGTAAGTGAAGTAGTAGGAGGAACTGTTTCCGGGGCCGCAGCGGGAGGAGTGATTGGAGCTTTGGCCGGAATTTTAGTAGCCAATGGAGTTATTCCGGGCTTGGGGGCCTTTTTGATTGGAGGCCCGCTGGCAGCAGCTTTGGGTTTAACCGGCACGGTAGCTACGGCTGTTTCCGGTGCAACTACCGGTGCTTTGGCAGGAGGTTTGCTTGGGGCCTTAACCAGTTGGGGTCTCTCGGATGAAGATGCCAAGATTTATGAACAGAGAGTAAGAGCCGGCGGAATCCTTTTGGCTGTTTTCACCAGAGAGGGTGAAGAAGGTGAGGTGAGGGCGATTATGGAAGAAATGGATGCAACCGATGTTAAATCAGTTGATCACACAGACACCCAAAGGGAAATGCGGGAAGAAGTTTACAGGGAAGATTATCACAGCCCGGTAGTAGCTCATGAATTAAGAAGAGGAAGAAGAAAAAGAAGGAAAGGATAAGTTACAACTGTTACCCCAAGGTTATATCCTAAGCTATATGCCTTGGGGGAAGCAGTTGACATAATACAGCAAATTTTGTATGATAATAAGGGCCTCAAATTCTGCGGCGCAGAACAATTTCCCCATTAAGAAAAATTTTTTAAAATCTAAATAATAGTTACGCTACGTGATGGACAATTCAGTAGTGTAACTTAATTGATAAATTATGGTTTGGAATAATTGTCCAGAAACAAATGAAATATATTTTTGTTAGCGGCGGAGTTATAAGTGGTTTGGGTAAAGGGATTGCTACCTCTTCTATCGCTCTCCTTTTAAAATCAGCCGGTTACAAAGTTTCTCCCATAAAAATGGATCCGTATTTAAATGTTGATGCCGGGACCATGAATCCCATGCAGCATGGGGAAGTGTTTGTATTGGATGATGGTACGGAAACAGATCAGGATTTGGGCCACTATGAAAGATTTTTGGGGGAAAGCCTTAACAAAGATAATATTGCCACCCAAGGGTCAATTTACCTGTCCGTAATTCAACGGGAAAGAAATTTGGAATATGACGGTGAAACCGTGGATGTAGTTACTCATATCACTGAAGAAATTATTAGCAGGATTAAAGAGGCTGGCAGAAGCAAAAATGCCGATATTGTCTTAATAGAAATTGGCGGAACCACCGGTGAATATCAAAATGTTTTATTTTTGGAAGCTAATAGAATTATGAAGCTGAAAAATCCCCAGGATGTTGTTCATGTACACATTACTTATTTGCCAATACCTGCTTCTATTGGAGAAATGAAGAGTAAACCTGCTCAAATGTCTGTGAGGGATTTAAATGCCGTAGGTATTCAACCTGATGTGCTTTTAGCCAGGGCTTCCAAATCTTTAGACCAAAGCAGAATTAAAAAATTATCCATCTCCACAGGATTGGAAGTGGGAGATATTATCTCTGCTCCCGATGTAGACAGTATTTACAAAGTGCCCTTAGGTTTCGAGGAACAAAACTTAACTGAAAGACTCCTTTTTAAACTGGGGTTAAAAAGGAGGGAAAAAGATTTAAGAGAATGGAGAGAATTTGTGGGAAAGATTGAATCAGCCAAAAACAAGGTTAAAATTGCCATAGTGGGCAAGTATTTTGCAACCGGTGATTATACTTTGTCTGATTCTTATATTTCGGTGATTGAGGCTATTAAGCATGCTGCTTTCATCCAAGGATTAAAACCTGAAATTAAATGGCTTGATTCAGAAAAAATTGAAAGTGATATCTTAATCTTAAGAGACTTTCAGGGAATTATAGTGCCGGGAGGATTTGGTTCCAGGGGAATTGAGGGCAAAATTGCAGCCATAAAGTATGCAAGGATTAATAAAATTCCCTATTTTGGGCTTTGTTATGGAATGCAACTGGCGGTAGTGGAGTATGCCAGAAATATCCTCAAGATGGATGAAGCTCACACTACCGAGATAGACCCGGGTACCAAATTCCCGGTTATTCACATCATGCCCGATCAGCAAAAAAAGATGCTGACAAAAGAATATGGAGCCACCATGAGGCTGGGGGCTTGGGACTGCCGCCTCAAAGGAGGCACCCTGGTCAGGAAATTGTACGGAAAAGAAGAAGTCTCAGAAAGACACAGGCACAGGTTTGAATTTAATAATGATTATCTGGAACAATTTGCCAAAAATGGTTTAATTATTGCCGGTACCACTCCTGACGGAAAACTGGTGGAGATTATAGAACTTAAGGATCACCCGTTTTTTGTGGGAACCCAATTTCATCCGGAGTTAAAATCAAGGCCCCTAAATCCGCATCCTTTATTTACAGGCTTTATCAAAGCAGTTGGTCAAATCAAGCTATGAGAGGCAAGTTAGTTGTTATTGACGGAATTGATGGAGCCGGAAAAACTACCCAGATCAAACTTCTAAGTAAAAAGTTAAAAGTAAAAAATATTCCATTTGGAATTGTTTCATTCCCCCAATATGGAAAAAATGAGTATGCAGACTATATTTATGATTACCTTTCCGGAAAATTTGGGAAAATTAATCCGTATGATCTTGCTAAATATTATGCGAAGGATAGATTAACGTTTAGAGAACAAATTTTAAATTGGCTGGAAAATGGGAAACTGGTAATTGCCAATAGATACATCTCTTCTTCAAAAGCTCATTTAGGCGCATATTTGGAGGAGCATCAAAGAAAAGCATTTATCACCTGGATTGATGAGTTGGAATATGCAGAAAATAATATGCCCAAAGAAGATTTAACAATTTTACTTAATGTTGATCCTAAGCTAGGACAAAAAAATTCTCAGAAAAAAAACCATCCTGATTTACATGAAGATAATTTAAGCCATTTAGAAAAAGCTAATCAGATTTTTTTAAAACTTTCCAAACAGGAGAAATGGGTAGTAATAGAATCCATGAAAAACCCGCCTGCCGGACAGTCAGTTGGAAAAATGAAATCTCCCGGGGAGATTCATCAACAGGTTTTAAAAACTTTAGAGGGAAAGTTTTTTTAAGATAGAAAAAGCCCTATCTACGTTTGAATTTTGCAAAATTATAGTTAGCTCAGTATAACTTGAAACTACCTCAATAAAATTTATCCCTTCCCAGGCAAGGGCTTTTAAAACGGAATAATAAACTCCTGGTACAAAAACAGCTTCTTTTGGCAGGATTAAAGTTATTGCTGATAAATCATCCATCCCGTATCTTAATTTCTCATCCTGAAAAGTCTTTTTAACCTGTGGCTCAAGGTTTCGAGAAACAAAGAGTGAAGTTTCGTATACTCCTGTTGACGTGGTAAAAAAAGTATTTTTTTCTGTATAAATTACATCCAGAAGCCTTCTTTGTTTTTCCAGCAATGTGGAGGAGTTTTCAAAGGCAAATTCCAGAATATTTGATCTGACAGTGATATCGGAAATATTTTTTAAGATTTCGGAAAGCTCTCCGCTATTTTTATGCTTAATTTGCTTGCTTAATCTTTTTAAAGCCATGACAATGGCCCCAATTCGGATATCTTTTAGCAGTTTTTCCGCAATTTCAGATTGAATCTCTCTGGCGAGAGAAGAGAGGTTAATAATTCTCTTGGATAAACCTTCCTCTAAAAAAGGAGATTCTTTAACAATTTGTTCTACCACCTCTGGAACAGTAATCATATTTGATTGACTTTCTTTAGTTGCATTTGTAATAATGTTTGAGCCTCCGTGAATTGGGCCGGTAGGTTAATGGCAGACCAATTGTCTCTCAAGCAAAAGGTGCGGGTTCGAATCCCGTCCGGTCCACGGAGGTGTTTTTTTCAATATTTGACAAAGAATCTATTTTATGATATAGTGTATTTACTTTTGCTTGAGGGAATAAGGTTGGTTTACTACCTACCGAAGCATTAAAACCGTCCGAAAGGGCGGTTTTTTGGTGGTCTATTTCTCTAAAATAATTTCTTTTATATCCCATATTGTTAATATTTTAACATATTTTATTAAATTTGTCAAGAAAGTTTAAAAAATTGACATCCTTTCTATTTACCTATAATATTCCCTTCACACCAAAGGAGGTGATAAATATGACAGAAGATTTAAGAAATGTTGAGGCTCATGAAACTGAAACACCAATAGATGCTAATCAAACACTTGTAGAAGTGGTTGGTCTACTAGGGAGATTCACAGAAGATCATCCGTGGGATTCTCAGCTTGCTCAACAGATTATAGAAGGACGTCTTGGTACAGCAATACAGATGCTCATTCAAAGTCACCTTAGGGGGGTGGTTTTACCTCAAGGTGGAGTTAATGTTGGTAGGGGTGTTGAATTAAAATTTGGCACTCTCGAGCTATGTAGAACTTTGCGTGATCCGTATGACAAGACAGTAGGAGGTCGCGATTGGCCGTTGGCTCCTGATGCTTGGTTTAGGAATTATCAGGGGATATTAGATCAGGTGGCAAGATTAGGATAAGTTTTTCTAAATCTAGAGCTACATGATACCCTCATGCATGCATGAGGGTATCCCTTCCTTTGTATTAATTATTCGAATAATCGCTACAAGAAATAAACTATAATTTTATCTTTTTGAAGATTTTTTAGATGGAAATTTGATAAGTACCATAAAAAATAAAAGCAGAGCAATTAGGGTTAAAGCAGCACTTATATTAAAGCTATTTAGCAGATTAGTTGTGTCCATCATGTATCCTCCAAAATATTTTCTGCGATAATTGCAAATCCATAATAAATTATAGCAAGGATAAATGAGATGGTCAATGCTCCAAAGTTAAGATTTCCGGAAGATAAGCTTAGAGTTAGTGGTAGAAGTAATAAGCCAGCTGAAATGTTGGATAATATGGATATAAGTATTATTAAATGAGATTTCCTAGACCCAAACATAGATTTAGTATATCCTAATTTCCTACTTGAAAAAAAGTAGCTTAAAATATAAAGTAATGAAGTTAAAATGCCAAAAAGAAATTTTAAGAAATCATCCACAGAGGACACGGTTGGGACTTTACCTGATTGGGTTTTAAGAGAATATATTAAAAAAAGGATTATTAAGATTGATCCGCTTCCAAAGGATTGGGAAGGTTCGGTGGATGAGGTGACAATAGATTTTCATTTGGGCAACAAACTCAAGGTTTTTTCCGGGGATGGATGGGATATTATAGATACTAAACATACCACCAAAGAGGATATGGAAAAAATGATGAAGCTGGTGGAGTTAAAACCAGGCCAGCCTTTTATTTTAACGGAGCATGATTTTGTAATTGCCACCACCAAAGAAAGGTTAACTTTGCCTGCTGATATTGTGGGGCATTTACATGGCAAAAGCTCTTTAGCCAGGTTGGGGGTGGTGGTTCACTCCACAGCAGCCAGGTTTGATCCCGGTTGGGATGGACACCCTGTTTTGGAATTCGGGACTTTTTTAAAAGGGAAAAAGCTGGTGATTTATGAAGGTTCCCCTATTTGCGCCTTTTCTTTTGAAAAGCTGGCAGCGTCTGTGGAGAGGTCATACAAGAAAAGTCCTAACAATAGATATGGAGGATCTGATTTGCCACAGGTTTCAAATTTAATGGGAAATAGAAGAAAGAGAATCAAGCAATAAGAATTATGAATTAAGCTTAATTCTTTATTCTAAATTCTTAATTCTATTTATGAGCATTTTGGGAATAGATCAAGTACTTCAAAAAGTTAAGACACAAAAACTAATTCAGGGTTTGGGATCCAGGGAACTTAAAAATCCTGAAGGGGTGGGAGTAGATTTAAGATTGGGAACAGTTTATCAAATTATTGCCGGTGGAGCTTTTATTGAGGCAGATGGAATTGCAGGTTTAGG
>CAZKAW010000007.1:13569-32579 GCA_964551255.1 uncultured Gammaproteobacteria bacterium | reverse complement strand
TATTCCCACTCCATAGTGGCAGGGGGTTTGTGGGTAATATCGTAAACTACCCTATTTACTTCCTTTACCTCATTAACAATCCTGGTTGAAATTTTATCTAAAACTTCATAAGATAATTTGGCAAAGTTGGCACTCATGGCGTCTTGGGCCTCAATTGCCCGAATTGCTATTGTTTCACCATATGCTCTTTCATCTCCTCTAACCCCTGTGGTTTTAACTCCTGTAAATACTGTAAATGCCTGCCAAAGTTTCTCATTATACCCTGATTTCTCTATTTCCTCTTGAACAATTTTATCCGCTCTCCTTAAAATATCTAATTTTTCTTTTGTTACCTCCCCAATAATTCTGACAGCCAAACCTGGTCCGGGAAAAGGTTGTCTTTGAGTTACGGAATCAGGCAACTTTAGAATCTCCCCAATTTTCCTTACTTCATCTTTATAAAAATTTCTTAAGGGCTCTGTTAAAACCAAATTCATTTCAGAGGGTAATCCACCTACATTATGATGGGACTTAATTACTTTGGCATGTTTGGTACCGGCCGACTCGATCACATCCGGATATATAGTTCCTTGGACTAAAAACTTGGCCCCGGATTTTTCTGCTTCTTTCTCAAAAATATCAATGAAAACTCGCCCAACGAGTTTTCTTTTTTCCTCCGGATCAATAATACCTTTTAAACCGCTAAGAAATTTATCCTTTGCATCAATTATTTTTACTTTCATTTGGTAATGAATTTCAAAAACCCCTTTTAGTAAACTGGTCTCATCTTGTCTCATTAACCCTGAATCAATATAAATGCATTCCAGATTTTTACCAATTGCCCGATGAACTAAAAGTGCAGCTACTGAGGAATCTACTCCTCCAGATAAGGCACAAATAGCTTTTTCATTTCCTAAAGAATCCTTAATATCAGTAATAATGTTTTCTACAAATTTCTCATCAATCACTCTTTTTTTAATCTTGAGTCCACAGATTTTCAAAAAGTTTTCTAAAATTTTTTCACCAAACTGGGTATGTACCACTTCCGGGTGAAATTGGATCCCATAAAATTTTTTATCCTCATCTGAAATGGCTGCATTATGATGTGTTGTAGTTTTTGCATCTTCAGTAAATCCATCCGGCAGTTTTGTAACCTCATCCCCATGAGATAACCATACTATTGATTCCTCCGGCACTCCTTCAAATAACTTTCCCCTTCTCCCTCCACCCTTCACCCTTAATAAAGCTGGTCCAAATTCTTTTTTCTTACCACCCTTCACTTCCCCTCCTTTTAAAAGATACCCCATTAACTGGTGTCCATAACAAATGCCTAAAACGGGGATTCCCAACTCAAAAACTTTTGGATTAACAATTATTCCATCACTTTCAAATACATCACCCGGCCCACCGGATAGAATTATCCCATCAGGTTTATTTTCTTCAATTTTTTCCAAGGCTTTATCAGGAAGAACCATTTCAACATTTACCCCAAATTCTCTAACCCTCCTGGAAATCAAATGCGCAGTTTGCCCTCCAAAATCAACTAAAATTATCATTTTTATTACCTCGCCTATGGCGGGCCCTCCTTAACAAACTGTATCATATCTTCAAAAATGAAACTTCCGTGGGGTTTGGTAATTTTTTCTCTTCTCCAGTTTGGATATTGGGTAGTATCAATAAATTTTTCAGGATGTGGCATTAAACCCAAAACTCTCCCTGTTGGATCAGTTACTCCGGCAATTGCATTAGTTGAACCATTTGGGTTTTGAGGATAACTTTGGGTAGGATTACCAGCTTCATCAACATATCTGAAAACTACTAAATTTTCATCCTCTACTTTCTTGATAATTTCAGGGCTGGAGAAAAATTTTCCTTCCCCATGATTTACAGCAAAATGTCCAATAATGTAATTTCTTTTTAAGAATACACACTTACTTTTTTCATTTTTTAAATCTACCCATCTGCATTCAAAGTGACCGCTATCATTGTTTGCCAGCGTTGCATCCATCTTTCCTAAATTCCCAAAAGGTAAAAGTCCTGTTCTTACTAATACCTGAAAGCCGTTGCAGATTCCAATAATTAATCCGCCTTTTTTTCTAAAGTCTTCAATTTCTTTTTTAAGAAAACTTATTAACTCTATAGCCCAAATTTTTCCAGAAGCTATATCATCTCCATAAGAAAAACCTCCGGGCAAAGCCAGTATGTGAAAATCGGAAAGTTTAATTTCCTTTTTTCTCAGCTGATTAACATGGACAAACTCCGTTTCCGCTCCCGCCTTTTTAAATGCATAGGCCAATTCTATATCGCAATTTGTTCCGTCAGATCTTAAAATACAAACTCTCACTTTCATGAGAAAATCTCCTTCATTGGTTTTTGCCATGCCTTTTGTAACTGATGCATATCCGCTGTAAATAATCCATCAACAGATAGTTGCTCCTCTTTTGTAGTTTTCCCTAAAATTTTAAAAGGCACTCCGGTAAATAATTCCTTGGCATCTTTTTCATTTTTAACTTCCACAATAAAACACCCTGCTGTCTCATTAAATAGATGATCACCTCGAAGGCGGGCTTTCTTGTCCCGAGCGAAGTCGAGGGAGACTCCTTCGAGGTGAAGCTGCGCTCCACAATTTCCTCCAACACACATTTCAAAAATAGCAGTTATAAGTCCTCCTTCTGATACATCATGACAAGATAAAACTTTTCCACTAACAATTGTCTGATGAATTTTATCCAAAACTTTTGGCAATACTTTCAAATCAACTTTCATATCCTGTTTACCTACTAATACAATAGTTGACCCAATCTTTTTAAAATCCGAAGAGACAGTTTTTTTAACATCTGGTATTTTCCCAAATATTGACATACAAAGTGTCGGAGGACTGTGTAGTACAAATCCATTAGATCCTCGATATGTTGCAGATAAACTATCCTTTCCTGAAATTACAGGAATCTTTAAAGCTTTCATAAAATCGCAAACTGCGTCTACACAACTATCCAATTTCCCTAACCATTCGGGATCTGGAAATGGCCAAATGTAGTTATTTATTAGGCAAGCTTCTTTATAATCTCCTCCAACAGCAACATAATTACTTATTGCTTCCGTAGCAGACCAGATAGTTCCTAAGGATGGATCTTCCATAGTGAGTTTTGGATTTAATCCGTGAGAGACAATTATTCCATAATCTTTTTCTAAAATTGGTTTTATAACTGCTGCATCTTGTGGGCCATCATAACCTACTCCTGCATATGGAGGCAGGGCATTGGTTCCTTGGACATTGTGGTCATACATTCTCAAAATCGGTTCTTTGGAATTAACATTTCCACCTGCCAAAACTTCCTCAAGTTTTTTAATCCATTCCTTTTCTGTTTTTGGTATTTCCTCTGTAACCTGTAACCTATCCCCTATAACCTTTTTAGCAACCATTATCCTTTGTGGCAATCCTCCATAGACAAAATCCATTTTAAGATCTCCTATTTTTTCTTTATTGAAGTAAACATTTAATTTCTTACTCCCATCAAATTTCGCAATCTCTGTTGCTTCAACATTATATTTTTTAGCAATTTGCAGAAACTTCTTAAGATTTTTTGGAGGTAGAACTATTAACATTCTCTCTTGTGATTCGGATACCCAAATTTCCCAAGGAGAAAGCCCCTGATATTTAAGCGGAGCTTTTTCCAAATGAACCGTTACTCCTAAATTCTCCCCCATTTCCCCAATAGCTGAAGAAAAACCTCCGGCTCCCAAATCCTGCAGAGCTCTTATTAAACCTTGATCACGCGCTTCTAATATTGCATCAAAAACCCTTTTTTCCTCGATGGCATTTCCTATTTGTACAGCTTGAGCATTGATGGAAATTGTTTTTTCACTCATCTCACCTGATGAAAAAGTAGCCCCATGGATACCATCCCTGCCGGTTCTTCCTCCAATTACTACTGCCACATCATCAATTTTGGGTGAGCCTTTTTTAGCTTTTGCTTTTGGCAGAATTCCGTAAGCCCCCACTAAAACAATTGGTTTTGCCCGAAAGTCTTCATGAAAATGGAATGATCCGTTATTGGTAGGGATCCCTACCCTATTTCCATAATCTCTGACAGCTGCAACAACACGCTTTAAAATATACTCAGGAGGCAGTGTACCGGCAGGTAATTTACTTTTATCCATATCCGGTGGAGCAAGACAAAATATATCTGTTGAAATCACGCACTTTGCACCCTGCCCGGTAGCCACTACATCTCTGAACACACCTCCTGATCCTGTCATAGCTCCTCCATATGGCTCTATGGCAGATGGGGCATTGTGAGTTTCTGCTTTTCCATTGATGGCAAGACCGTCATAAAAATCCATTACTCCGGCATTGTCCACAAATGCTGACACAATGTTTTTGTTGTGTTTTGAAGCTTCCTTTTTTATTCTTTCAATTAACGGTGGCTTCTCCTTTCCATCAACCAAAAGTTTTGCTTTAAAAGTTTTGTGGGCACAATGTTCACTCCAGGTTTGAGCTAAGGTTTCCATTTCCAAATCTGTTGGATCTCTTTTGATCTTTTTAAAATAATTTTGTATTACTTTCATTTCTTCTAAATTTAGAAGTAGTTTATCTTGTGATAAATCCATTAATTGACCATCATTCATTTCTCTTATAGCAATAATTGTTGTTTTTCCTGGATTCCCTTTTATTACTAGAGTTTTAGGTTCTTCTTTTACAATGTATTGGATCATTGGATTGAGCAAATCCCTTAAAACTTCTTTATTTGGTGATTTTGAAAAACCATATTCCCGGGAAGAATCTGCAGCTACAAGTTTTATTCCCAAATCTTCAGAGGCTTTCATAATAGATGCTACTTCAGGATTCATTACACCTGGCTTATAGGCAATTTCGATAATCTCCTTTGCATTCATAATGATTGGTTTATTTAAAGTATATTCCTGATTAATACTTTCACAAAAGATATTTTCTGCTAAAATTTTTGCATTTTTTTCACCTATTCCTTCTAATCTATAAACCTTGGCATGCTTAACCTCCCCTTTCTCATCTAAATTTTTAATTCTAATTACTTGTATCATTGCTTGATTCTCTCCACATCTCTCCAGCCAATATCAGTTCTATAATGTAAATTATCTCCTTCAATACTAATAAGTTTCATAGCTTGGTAGGCCTTTTCTCTTGCTTCGATAATATCTTTTCCTTCACCCACTACATAGAAAATTCTTCCTCCATTTGCAAAAAACTTATTTTCTTTCCTTTTAATTCCTGATCCAAAAATATAAACACCTTTTATTTTCATTGCTTTAGTTAACCCAAAAATTTCCTTCCCTTTAACTTTTGAGTAGTCCCCAGGATAACCTCTGGAACAACCTGCTAAGGAAACTCTGACTTTATTATCAAACTGAATCTTTAACTTATTCAGTTTTTTTTCTAGAACAGCTTTTACAACTTTAAGGTAATCTGTTTTAATGCTCGGTAAAATTACCTCTGCTTCAGGGTCACCCCACCTAGCATTAAACTCAATAATTTTAATTCCTCTTTTGGTAATAATTCCCCCAAGATATAGAATTCCGGAGTAGGGTCTGCCTTCTTTTTTCATTCCTGCAATTGTTGGCTTAATAATTGTTTTTTCTATTTCTTTTAAGAGTTTTGGGGTTATAGCAGTGGTTGGAGCAATACTTCCCACCCCACCGGTATTGGGTCCAATGTCACCATCAAAAATTGTTTTGTGGTCTTGAGAAGATTTAGTGATTACATAATTCTCTCCATCACAGATGGCAAAAAGCGTAAATTCCTCACCCACTAATCCCTCTTCAATTAAAAAAGTTTCACCTGATTTTCCAAACCTAGTCATCCCTTTAATTGCTTCTTTTGCCTCTTGTTTGTTTTCTGCTCTGATAACCCCTTTTCCTAAAGCTAAGCCTGAGGCTTTGATAAATAAAAGTTGTTCTGGAAGTTTATTAACATAATCAATTGCTTTTTTCTGACTATTAAAAGATTTAAAATGAGGTATGGGAAGGTTATATTTCACCATAAAACTTCTGGACCAGTCTTTACTCCACTCAATTTCCGAGGCTTTTTGGGTAGGACCAAAAGCCAAAATCCCTAGTCTTGTTAATTTATCAACATAACCTTTGGAAATAATATCGTCTTGTCCAACATCTACTAAATCTATTTTTTCTTTTTTACAGACCTTTACTATTTCATCAAAGTCCATCATCCCTGCCTCTGAGTAATTTTTAATCTTTTCGTTTTTAAAATCTGTTAGCCCATTACCTGGAGTCATAATTACTTTATTAACGCTTTTGCTTTTAGCATAACTAACTGCCAATGCATGTTCCCTACCGTTTTGTCCAATTACTAAAATATTCATTTTCGTTCCTTTTTACATAATTTTGCTAATACATCCACATATAACTGATTCTCTTTAACTTTAAGTCTTCTAAATAAATTCTCAATTGTATCCCCTGGTTTTATCTTTTCAAAACATCTTCCTAAAACTGGACCAAAGTCAAACTCGTGAGATAAAAAATGATTTGTACAGCCTGCATAAGTTGTCCCTTTGTTAAGAAAATTTTGTATGGCAGCATCAGTTAATTTACCCTTATTCCAAAGAGCATTAGTTCCATCGGGATTTTTAACTACGCCATCCATTGTACCCGGAATAAGACCGGGATGAGTATTTAAAATTCTATTGGGGAAAGTTTCGATTACCACATCTAAAATTATTTGTTTCCATCCGGCTAAACAAATATAATTAGGATTAAGTCTATTTAGTATTGGTAATAAGTCTTCTTTTTTAGGACAAATTTCAATTGGGATATTGTGTTTTCTTGCTCTTTCCAGCCCTTTTGCATCTGTTGTGTCTGAGATTACGGTAACAATTTTTCCATTTATCCTGCCGCTTTCAACCCCGTTAATTATTGCCTGTAAATTAGTACCTGTTCCCTTATTAGAAATTAATACCGCAAGTCTCTTCATCTTTCTGCTCTTAAGGAAAAATCAACCTCTTTTGCCCTTTCTCCAATATCAACAGGGTAATCACCGGTAAAACAAGCTGTACACAAAACATCTTCCGGCAACCCCACGGCTTTAAGTAATCCTTCCATGGATAAATAATGAATAGAGTCAACCCCTAATTCTTTTCCGACTTGCTCAATATTTTTTACTGCCGCAATTAACTCCTTTTGGTCCGGGGTATTTATTCCATAAAAATCAGGAAACTTAACCGGAGGGGAAGATACTAGTAAATGCACTTCTTTTGCTCCGGCATCTTTAATCATTTTGATAATTTGTTTGGAAGTTGTTCCCCTGACTATTGAGTCATCAATTACAATTACCCTTTTCCCGTATAAAACATGTTTCATCGGATTAAGCTTTAACCGGACGGCCCTATGGCGGGTATGCTCTTCGGGAGAGATGAAAGTTCTGTGGATATAACGATTCTTAATCAGCCCGATTTCAAAAGGGATCCCGGATTGTCTGGAAAAACCAATGGCAGCAGGCACCGCAGAATCCGGAACGGGGATAACTATATCAGCGTTGATTTTATTTTCATTAGCCAATTCTTTCCCTAAATTTTGTCTGACCAGATCTACACTCTTCCCCATGATTAAACTGTCGGGTCTGGCAAAATAGACATACTCAAACACATCCAGCTTTTGATTCCCTTTTTCAACTTGGATACTTCTAAGACCTTTTTCATTAATAACTACCATCTCGCCTGGTTTTACTTCCCTAAGAAATTCTGCTCCGACAATATCCAGTGCACAAGTTTCAGACGCAATAATAAATCCCCCGTTAAGTTTGCCTAAACAAAGCGGCCTGATCCCGAAACTATCCCTCACTGCCACAATATTTTTTTCATCCATCACCAGTAAACAAAATACTCCGCTAAATTGGGGGTATGCTTTTTTAATTGCTTCGGGTAACATTGAGCCTTTTTTCATATACAGGGCAATTGTCTTTGCAATCATCTCCGAATCATTAACTCCCGAGGTTTTAACTTTCGATCTTTGTAAAAATTCTGTTAATTTTTTAACGGATGGAAGATTACCATTATGTACTAAAGCAATGGATTTTCCTATGCCTATTTTTTCTAGAATAGGTTGGGCGTGTAAGCCGATTGAATCACCTGAAGTTGAATAGCGGTTATGGCCGATTGCCAAACTTCCTTTAAGTCTTTTTAAATCTTCTTCCTCAAAAACATGGGCAACTAGTCCCATCCCTTTGTGAAGATAAATTCTTTTACCGTTGGAAGATGCAATTCCTGAAGATTCCTGACCCCGGTGCTGCAGGGCCCAAAGCCCCGGATGTACCAAACGGGCTGCCTCAAAGTCCGGACCATAAACTCCAAATATTCCACACTTTTCAGTCAACTTAAGCCGTCCCATAGCCTAATATAACCAATTTGCCACTTTAAGTCAAGTCTGGCAAGTAGTAAAATATGGGCATGGCTAAGAAGATTTCAAAAAAAAGTCCTAAAATATACGGTAATTTTTGAACCGGCAGAAGAAGGCGGGTATGTAGTTTATGTACCAGCTCTACCTGGATGCTTTACAGAAGGAGATACTTTAGAAGAAGCAATGGAAATGGTAAAAGATGCCATTTCCGCATATATTGCCAATTTAAAAAAACACAACGAACCTATTCCTGAAGAACACGGACCCAGTCTTATCAGTGGGATTGATATCCCCGTCTCAATTAGCCCTTAAATGCCAAAACCTCAAGAGCAACTATAGCTTTTCATAATAAACCTATTAAAAGAAAGACTATAATGGGTATTTTGAAAGATGCAAATATTTCAGTAGAAGAACTCAAAGAATTACTCTAAACTCTTTCTACCCCTCAAGTAACTATTGCGAAACTTGCGTAAATATCTGTTTAAATATTTAAAGCCAGGTCTGCTATACTAATATTTGTGGAATCTAAAAAATTCAGTATTTTGTCTTTTAAGTATGCTTCTGAAGGCTTGATTTCTGCCTTAAATGAAGAACCGAATTTAAAGTTTCACTTTTTGGCAGCAGTAGTGGTAGTAATTATCTCCTTCTTTCTTAATATTTCCAGACAGGATTGGATCATGGTTATTCTACTTATTGGTTTAGTAATCACGGTGGAGCTAACTAATACTGCCATAGAGGCAGTGGTAGATCACTTTGCCCCTACTCAACACCCCGGAGCAAAACTAGCCAAAGACATTTCGGCCGGAGCAGTTTTGGTAGCGGCTTTGACTTCTGCCATTGGGGGAATTTTAATCTTTTACCCCTATCTAATTACTTCGGTTTAACCTGAGGTTTTAATTTGTGATAAATCAAAACTACCCCTGAGAGCCAGACAAATCCCAGCAGGTATGCTCCCAGCACATCAGAAAACCAGTGGGCGCCCAAATAAATTCTGGAAAGACCCATTAAAAAAATAGCTGTTAAACACACTTTCATTACTAAATTTCTAAATAAGTTCTTCTTAAGCTGGGTGAAGGCTATAAAAAATAAGAAACCATACAAACTGACTGCCCCCAATACATGCCCGGATGGAAAGCTATCCGAATTTACAAATTGTCCTATTTGATTTATAAGCTGGGGATCCGGCCTGGGTCTTCCTACCAGTATTTTTACCAGAGAACTTAAACCTAAACCCCCTATAGTAGAGAATACTAACATCAAAGACGCGTGCTTTTTACCGATTAAGTAACCATAAAAACTAAGAAGGATGACTAAAACACCTACGGAAATACTATTGCCCATAAAGCTTACAAACCTCATGAGCGCATCAAACCAAATCTGATGGTATTGTTGGATAAATAAAGTAATCCTTAAATCAAAATTGAAATAATCATATTGTTTGGCAAGATATGTCAAAACTGCAAATGTTAAGACAGTAACAATCAGAAGGTATCTAAAACTTAAAACCCGCCTGATAAAAGTAGGCCGGGTAACAAAAGCTTCTTTGTGTTCAAAAATATTAGAGTTAGTCTTTTTCATCAGGGCTTAGGATATTTTTCCTGTAACCTTTTTAATGCCAGTACAAAAGCTGACAACCTTAAACTAATCTCTTTCTCCCGGTGAATTTTGAAAACTTGCTCAAAGGCCTTCTCCATTTTTTCTTTAAGTTTCTTGTTTATCTTTTCTAAATTCCATTTCTCACTACTTGTATTTTGCAACCATTCAAAATATGAAACAGTAACTCCTCCGCTATTACAAAGCACATCCGGTACAACCATTATCCCTTTTTTGTTTAAAATTTTATCTGCTTCGGCAGTAGTGGGACCATTAGCCATTTCAAAGATTATTTTGGCTTTTATTTTATCAGCATTTTTATCAGTAATCACATTTTCTAAAGCAGCCGGTATTAATACATCGACCTTAAGCTCCAAAAGTTGTTCATTGGAAATCTTCTCCCGATCTTCCGGCAAATCACAAACACTGCCGATACAATAACAGTCAGCTATCTTGCCTTTTTCCTTTTTGCATTTTTCTACCAAATCAATATTAAACCCTTCCCCTTTTGGGTTGTAGATGCCGCCTTGGGAATCAGATAAGGCTACCACCTCATACCCGTTTTTATTGAGCAACCTGGCTAGATGTGAGCCTACATTACCAAAACCCTGGATTGCAACTGTTAGAGGCTTTTTCAATTTTAATTTTTTTACCAGTTTTTCTAAAACAAAAAAACCTCCCAAACCGGTAGCTTCTTCCCTGCCTGCTGACCCTCCATTTTTAATCGATTTCCCGGTTATAACTGCTTTGAGGATATTGTTTTTAACATTTAAGTTCTGACCTTTGACATTTTCTATATATTCATCTACCATCCAATCCATGATTTTGGAATTGGTATTCACATCAGGAGCAGGTACATCCAAATAGGGCCCAATATTGGGAGTTAAAGCTTTAGCAAAATTTCTGGACAGTCTTTGAAGCTCCCTTTCGGATAAATCTTTAGGGTCTATTTCTACTCCGCCTTTGGCTCCGCCGAACGGAACATTTACAATAGCATTTTTTATCATCATTAAAAATGCCAGAGCTTTAAACTCGCTCATATCTGCTTTTGGGTGAAACCTTAAACCTCCTTTGTAAGGACCTAAGAAATTATTGAATTGAACTCTGTAACCCCTCATCATTTCCTGTTCACCATCATCTTTTTTAACGGAAAAGTTTAACCGGATGGTGCGCTCGGGAATTTGCAGCCGCTCTAATAATTCCTGAGGTATCTTAGTCAATTTGGCTGCAGCTTTTAATTGTGCTGTAGTCGAATCAAAAATATTCATCTAATTACTTTTCCAATATTTTTAAAAACGGCTGAGTTTTCTTCAAAGGACCGATGATTTGTAAATTGTATTTTGCTCCAGAAAATAATTCCGCTGCTACTTTTTGAACATCTTCCAAACTGACGTCATCTATTTTTTTTAACATCTCATCAAAAGTTTCTATTTTTCTGTCCAAAACAAAATTAGTACCGAAATATTCTGCTAAAAAATTGGTAGATTCACTTCTTAAAGCCAATCTTCCCCTTTCCATTTCCTTGGCCTTTTTAAGTTCATCTTCAGTCACTTTTTCAGCAACTACTCTTTCCAGTTCCGCCTTAATTACCTCCAACCCCTCATAAACTTTTTCCAATTTTAAACCTGCATAAACTGCAAAAGCACCGGTGTCCTTATAAGTTGTCTGCAGGGCAGAAATGTGATAAGCCAAACCTCTTCTTTCTCTGACTTGAATAAAAAGTCTGGATGACATTCCTTCACCTAAAATAACTGATAAAACTCTGGTCGGATACCTTCTATCATCTTCTCTGTCAAATCCTTCCACCCCCAAAACTAAATTTGCCTGATCGGTTTTTTTGTAATGAACATTCACTTTTGGCTTGGTTTGAATCACTTTTTTATAAGGTTTAGGTTTAAATTGGTTTCTTAAGGGCAAACCGGAAAAATGCTTAGCGGCTAATTTATCAACGTTTTTTGGCAGTTTTCCCACAAATACCAAAGCCATATTTTTGGGAGAGTAAAGGGAATCCATGTAAGAGATAAAATCATCTCTTTTTAAAGATAGAATAGTTTTTTCATCTCCGCCAATATCCCAACCCAAGGGTTGATTACCAAACTGCAATCTTTCATATAAATCCCAAACATAGCGGGCCGGGTTATCTCTGTACATCCGAAGCTCTTCCACAATAACCCCCTTTTCTCTTTCAACCTCCTCTTCAACCAGTAAAGATTCGGAGACCATAGAAGATAAAACATCAGCTGCTAAATCAATGTGTTTGGCGGCAGATTTAATCCAATAAAAAGTCACTTCTTTGTCGGTAGCGGCATTGTTAACAGCTCCAATCCCGTCTATTAGGGTAGAAATCTGCTGCGCTGTAGGATATTTTCTGCTTCCTTTAAAAAACATGTGTTCCAAAAAATGAGAAATGCCGTTTATATTCTTACCTCCGTAGGAGGGGCGGGTTGTTTCATATCTGGATCCTGCCCCCACCACTGCTAAGGTGGTCACCGAATCAAGGTGAGGTAAATTTACAGTAATTAAAGTCAGGCCGTTTTTTAAAGTAGAAATATTATGCATATGTGTGTTTTAACATCTTCTCAACAGTTTCTTCTACACTAAGATTTGAATTATCTATGACAATTGCTCCTTCGGGTATTCTTAAGGGGGATACTTCCCTTTCAGTGTCTTTCTTATCCCGCTCCAGCATGGACTGATATACAACCTCATAGGTTAGGTTGGGGTCTTTTTTAACTAGCTGATCAAATCTTCTTTTGGCTCGAACTTCCGCAGAAGCAGTTAAGAAAAATTTATACCTGGCCTGCGGAAAAATCTCCGAGCCAATATCCCTTCCTGTCATGACAGTATTTTTACTGCTTCCCAACTGCCTTTGGATAATTTTGGTTACCTCACGCACCTCCCGGCTAGCAGCAACAGCAGGCACATTTTCTGTTACTTGAGGATCATGCAGGTAATTTGTTAAATCTTCGCCGTCGTTAAAGATTCTCAAACCTCCGTCATCGTTTTTTATTTCCATATTTAAACTTTTGAAAACTTGTGTAACTTCGGAAATATCATCTAAAGGAATTTTGTTTTTTAAAACCAACAGGGTGCCTGCCCTGTAAATCATGCCGGTATCAATATATTGATAACCCAATTTTTGGGCCAAAAGAAATCCGACACTATTTTTGCCGGATGAGGTAGGTCCGTCAATGGTAATTACGTCTGTTCCCACTAGTCTAATAGTCTATCACCGCTTTAACTTTTGGTCCAGATGGAGTATCTTTAACTTCAAAACCAAGTTTATGAATTTCTTTCCTTAACTTATCCGCCTTTTTATAGTCCTTTTCCTCTCTTGCCTGTTCTCTGTGGTGCACAAGTTTTAAAACTTCTTGGGGAACTTCCACCTGCTTTCCCAAATATTCATCCAGCTTCAACCCTAAAATTTTATCCATTTCCAAAATGGTTTTTGCTTTGGCAGAGGCTGGATAATCACTCTTTACCATATCCCAAAGTACCGCCAGGGCTTGGGGAATATTTAAATCATTATTAACTGCTTCCATAAAATCCTGCTCATATTGGGCGCAACCAATCCTGGGTTCACTCCATTCTCTCAATATTTCTCTTAAATTATTTAATGCGTTTTGTGCTGACTCCAAAGATTTCCAGGTAAAATTTAAAGGATCTTTGTAATGTGCGGTTAAAAATAGATATCTTAAGGCTACGGGATCAAAGCTTTTTTGCAAAATATCATCTATTGTATAAAAATTTTTCTTGGACTTACTCATTTTCTCCCCATCCACCAAAAGCCACCCATGGTGAACCCAATACCTTACAAAGGTATAACCGGTTGCTGCCTCGGATTGAGCAATTTCATTTTCATGATGAACCGGAATGTGATCTTCTCCTCCGGTGTGGATATCTAAAGTATTACCCAAGTATTCCATTGACATGGCGGAACACTCAATATGCCAGCCGGGAAAACCTTCTCCCCAGGGCGATGACCATCTCATGGTATGGCTAGCAAACCTGCCAACCGTAAAAAACCACAAAGCAAAATCTTGGGGTTGTCTTTTTTCTTTATCAACCACCACCTCTTCTCTTCCCCCTGCTTTTTTTTCCTCAAGTTTTTGTCCTGATAGTTTCCCATACTCGGGAAATTTATAAGTGTCAAAATAAATAGCCTGATTAGTCTGATAAGTAAAACCTTTTTCTACTAACTTTTCTATCAATTTAATTTGTTCACCGATATGCTGCGTTGCCCGGGCTACAATATTGGGCCTTAAAATATTTGCTAATTGGGTGAACTTAAAAAAATAATCTTCAAAAAATTTGGCCACTTCCCAAACAGACATATTTCTTTCTTTGGCCCCTTTTTCTAATTTGTCATCGCCCTCGTCTGCATCAGATACTAAATGCCCCACATCAGTAATATTCATCACATGTTTTACCTTAAATCCGTTTTTTTCAAGCACCCTTCTTAAAATATCATCCCCCACATATTTTCTCAGATGTCCAATGTGGGTATAATCATAAACCGTAGGGCCACAGGTATACATACCGACATGAGGAGGATTTAAGGAAGCAAATTCTTCAATTTTTCTAGATAGAGTATTATAAATTCTTAGCATATTTTCGAGCCCAAAACTATCCTCCTACTCCGTGTCCTTTGCCAATTTCCTGTCTGGTTCTGGCTATCTCTTCCACTACCGGAGTTGGTTGGCCGGGCATCGGGGGAGCTTTCCTGGCAGGAGAAATAATTCTTGTTTTCCTTGCCTGCTCCTCCATTTTTTTCTTTTGTTTTTCCTGTTCTTCCAATTGTTGTTTTTGCAACCTCTTTTGTTTCTCTTCCTCCCTGACCCTTTTTTGAGATGCTTCCAGATTTTTTAACCAGTTTCTGGTATAGGCAAGCTGTTTTTGTCTATCTATTTCCTTTTTTTGATCTTCTTGTTGTTTTTGTTGAAGTTGTTGGGCAGTTAAAGTAGGGTCTGCCACAGATTTGACACCCTGTTCTATCATCTCACCCACTGCATCTTTCATATCCTGACCAACTTCACCTGCAGCCTGTTCCACCTCATCAGTAAATTTTCCAATTACATTTCCACTACCAGAATCAGTCATGGATACATTCTAGCATAACCGAAATAAATAACTAAATTGTGAATTATTTGTATCACTCTATGCTTGTGCTAGAATTGTATTATGGCTGAAGTCTCACCCGAAGAAAAACAATTAACACCCGAACAAAAAGTTTTGGGAGTTATTTCTCAAGTTGAAGCTCTATTTACAAGGAGACAAATACCTAGGGTTCCAGGTGAAAGGAGAATGATGTGCGGATTTTCTGCTGATATAATTAATAGAGCAGCCAGAAAACAAGGCTTAGAGGCAGATAAATATCAATTAATGCTTCTGCATAGAGAATTAGGGATACCCGATATGAATGATGCTTTACAACATGGAATGAATATAGTTAGGGTCGATGATGCAGCATATATTGTTGATATATCATTCACTCAGTTTTTTAACCCTGAAACAGGTGAGATTAACCAAGGCCCCGGGTATCTCATACCAATTAGATGGGCCAATGATCTTCTCGCACAAGAGCTTATCAGTAAAGGTTATTTTAAATTAACAGATGAATCTTTAAGAGCATATTTAGATATATCATCTAGATCTGCAGATAAAAACTACATTAAGGTAGCTACAGTGGGAGAGTTACTATCAATAGATCGTGGGTTGGTTACTGCACCGACTGACCATAGTGATGCTTATTTAGATAGACTATTAGATGGGGAGACTTGGATTATTGAATAAATAATTTAAATCAGCTTTTCTTTAAAAATTACTAAGAGCGGTTCGTCCATAACTCTCTCATCCTTAATTTGACTATCTAAATACCACCTTTTCTCTGAGTTTCGGGAAGCCTGATCCAATTGGTCAGAAGTTACAACTGGTGGTAAAGTTACCATACGTAAACCACAGGTATTTTCCAAACCACCGTTAAGCTTGACTATGTGACTTAAGTAATCACTAGGATATTGGTTTATCAACCAACGAATGGAGTTGCGCCCTAACACCAATAAATCTTCCATCCCCGAATGGCCCGCTCCAAAATTAAAAGCAATTTTCGGTAATCTATCACTGCGCTCTTTTAAGTATTCAGCTGCAGTTAGTAGTTTTTCAGCATTCATGAGATCTCTAAAGAAAACTACAGGATTATCTGGCTCAAGATGGCCCACTAACCCATCAAGTCTATGGATAATCCTTTGAATTGCATCTTTTTGGTCGGGATTTATGGATATAGCTGCTCCGCTAATAGCATGAGTGAATGAAGGAACTACTGCTATACTTCCTGCACCTATTAGGCTCTTTCTGAGAAAATTTCTCCGTGATAATGTTTTCCCAAAGAGACCAAATTGTACTGCTAGGGAACCAATAAAAACTTTAGTTAATCGATCAATAAAGTATCCTTCTAGGGTTGCTACGGGGTTTATATCCCCGTAAATAATTCTGGTTCTATCTTGTCCTAGTTGTGCCAAAAGTTCTTTTCCAACCCACGGACCATAATGAGAGTTTGCTAATAGAACCTCTGTCGGGCTTGCATCACGGAAGACTGCCCTGCCTGTTTCCGGCATAAACCCATCCAAGTTTTTTGGGGCATCCTCTGTTTTTATGCCTACATCATGACTTTCATAAAGGGCGTAAAAAATTCCTGTTGGTGTATGGATTCCTTCATTAATGGTTTGTACCTCTTTCCTACCCCACCCAAGTGCTGCAGCCCCAGCACTACCTCCTATAATTAGTTTCCGACGACTCACTACTGGGGGTTTAATTTGACGAGTAACTTCAGATTGTTGAGGTGTTTCCTTTTCTGATGTATGATTACTCATCTCTCAATATTCCTTTCTTCCTTCCAGTGCCCTTGATAGGGTTGTCTCATCAGCATATTCAATATCAGAACCCACCGGCAGACCTCTGGCAATTCTGGTAACTTTTACCCCCAACGGAGAAATTAACCTCTGAATATACATGGCTGTAGCTTCCCCCTCCATGGTAGGGTTGGTAGCTAAAATTATTTCCTTGACCGCCGAAGCTTCAGCGGAGGTAGTTTTTCTTAGTCTTGGTAAAAGTTCCCTGATGTGAAGTTCATCCGGGCCAATATTTTCCAAAGGGGAGATGACTCCATGCAGAACATGGTATAAACCTTTGTAATTGGCTTTTTCCAAAGACAAAACATCCAAAGGATTTTCTACCACCATAATTTTATCTTTTTCCCTGTTTTGATCCCTGTCTATCCAACAAGGATTTTCCTCATCAATGTTAAAACAGACAGAACAAATTATAGTTTTTTCCTTCATCTGCACTGCTGCATCTGCCAGTTTTAGGCATTCTTCTTTGGGAGCATGAACTAAATAGTAGATCCATCTTTGCGCAGTTATGGGGACAATACCGGGCCGCCTTTCAAAGGCTTCTATTAGATTTTGCACTGCTTTGGGAACTTTAGCCATAGGAGATCCTTCGACTCGCTTCGCTCGCTCAGGATGACCCAAAGGGTCACACCCCGGGCAGACCCATACCACCCATCATTGGCTTCATTTCATCTGCTGCTACTTTTTGACTCTGTTTAAGCGCTTCATTAACTGCTTCAGTTACATGATCCATATTCACTTGCCCTGAGCTTGTCGAAGGGCCGGAAATGGAAACTACTTTTTGGTCTGCCGTCATAATAACTACTACCCCCCGGTGTTCTACTGTAATCTTAATCCCGGAAAGTTTCCTTTGAATCTCCATCGCCTGATCTCTCATCTTTTTAAGATCCCCAAGTTGTTTTAAGTTATCCATTAAACCCATTTATCTTGTTCTCCTTTTGGCTGATTCTACCACATTTTTTAGTAATGAAACAATTGTTAAGGGCCCTATCCCTCCAATGGTGGGACAATACAATTTAGCTATTTTAGAAACTTCTTCCTCTTTAATATCCCCGTATATTTTTTCTTTTCCTTCCACTACTTCTTTCCCCACCCCAACTCCCACTACATAGGCTCCCTTTTTTAAATTTGCTTTACTGATAATATTTTTTACTCCTGTTGCTGAGATAACTACATCTGCTTTTTTTATAAGTTGGGTAGGATTGTTTGTATCCCGGGTGATAACATTTATTTTAAACTCCTTACTTTGTAAAAGTTTTATGACAGGTCCTCCCGCTGTTTTACCTCTTCCCAAAACAACAATATTTTTCTCTTTTAAAAATTCTTCTGTTTTCTTAAAATCCATCTCAAAAGCAAAGGCTGTTAACATTTCCCAAACTGCTAAGGCTGTTGCTCCACTGTATGGAGAATCTTCCCTGAATCCATCCACATCTTTTTGGGGGTCGATATTTTTCTCAAGCTGCTCAAAATCCCAACTGGCAAAAGCAGGGTATTGAATTATAATTCCATGAATTGATGAGCTATTATTCAGCTCTCTGATTGTTTCTAGCACCTTTTTATACTGGTCCTTGGAGAACTCATGCAGACTGGCATCTACCCCTATTCTTTGTGCAGCTTTGATTTTATTTCTGACATAAATTCTGGAAGTCGGATCATCTCCCGCTAAAATTATGGCCAGGCCCGGTTTGAGGTTTTTTGTTTTAATTTCCTTTTCTAATTTTTTTAAAATTGCCTCGGCAACTTTTTTACCGGAAACTTTCATAGAGTTATTTTACGTTCTTCCGAAGGAAAAAGGCAAGGGTTTGATGTTTAAGCGATAAAATATCTCACATCGCGAAAATATCAAGTCTTTATACCGGGAACCGGGAATTTTCCAGCAAAATCTTCAACTTCTTTTCTAATAGTTTTTAAATTTTTATTTTCTTTTAGTTTAAGTTTCACTTCTCTTAAGAAATCTTTTCTTTTATCCTGCTCTCTTGGCAAATCCAAACCTCTTATTTCTTCTAAAACTCTTTTAATCCATCTAGCAATTTTAACCATATCTTTCTCTTTTATACCTCTGGTTGTCAGTGCTGCACCTCCAAGCCTTATGCCGGATGGATAAAAAGCGGATGCCGGCTCACCGGGAATTGTATTTTTATTTAC
>CAZKAW010000007.1:3711-13559 GCA_964551255.1 uncultured Gammaproteobacteria bacterium | reverse complement strand
CTTCCAAGCCGTACTGCGCCTGATAACCCATCCCGAACCCATAACTTGTTAAACTTAAAAGCACCAGGTGAGTCTCTGAAACAGTACCTAACTCCATAGCTAACACTTTTGTATTTTTAACAACTTGCCCCATATATTTTTTAAAGTCTGGTTTTAGAGCTTCTTCTAAAGCAACTGCTATTGCAGCTGTTTGGTGATCATGTGGTCCTCCTTGTAAACCTGGCATAACGGATTTTTCTAATCTTTTAGCAAGTTCCGGATCCTTCTTAAGTCCCTTTTTTGTTATTAAAATCATTGCCCCTCTTGGTCCTCTTAAAGTTTTGTGAGTGGTAGTCATAATGACATCAACATATGGAACCGGGGATGGATGGAATCCTGTCACAATTAAACCTGAAATATGAGAGGTATCCGCAACTAAAAAACAGCCCACCTCATCGGCAATTTCTGCAAAGCCTTTGTAATCTATTTGATAAGGGTAGGCAGTTGTACCAACCCAAATAAATTTGGGTTCATATTTTTTAGCAAGTGCTCTTACTTCATTTAAATCTATCCGCCAGGTTTTTGGATCAACACCATACTGAATGGCATTAAAAAGCTTACCGGTCCAACTGGCGGAAGCTCCAAAAGTTAAATGACCACCCGCTGTAAGACTTTGACCCAAGGTTGTACCTCCGGGACCTGCCAATTCCAGCGCTATTGCAAAATTTGCAGGAGAACCGCTGTGAGGTTGGATAATAGCATGCTCTGTACCAAATAATTTATTTGCTAAACTTTGAGCATATCTTTCAATTTTATCTATAACTTCATTTCCCCCATAATATCTTGCTCCCGGGTGACCTTCTGAATATTTATTGGTTAAAATTGAACCTAAGGCTTTTAAAACATTAGAAGAGACATAATTTTCAGAAGGAATCATCTCTAATCCATACTTTTGGCGATGGGCCTCTTCTGCTATCAAGCCGGGAATCTTGGATGCCATAGGAGTAAAGATTACAGAGTCAAGAGTCTAGAGTCAAGGGTCTAGTGAATTCCTAAATTCTAGACTCTGGTGACTAGTCACTAATTTACCGAATCAGAGTTAAAAATTTCTGCCGCTACTCTGATGATTTCATCATCTGCTGCTACTTCCACATTGGCAAGATCTTCTCTTCTTTGAGGCCTAGCGCCCAAGACTGTGGAAACTTTAATCGGCCTTCCCAAAATCTCAGAAAATATTCCTTCCAGAAGATCCCTGTTTTTGGGGGCTTCCAAAATTCTTTGATGGAAAGAATACGGCACTTCCATAATTAATAAGTCTTGGGTACATTCTCTGAGATGAGTAGAACGAAGCAGGGCTTCCAGAGAAAAATTGTAAGGCCTGATAGTTTCCAAAACAAAGATCCACTTTTCTTTTATCCTTAAAATATCGGTAGAATCTGACTCAGAAGTGGGAGGTGGTTCGCTTCCAGATTCGAGGATTTGGGGTGTAGGATTTTGAATCTGACCTATATACTCACCCTCTACTTTTTTATCTGCTTCTTCCAACCCGGCACTTTGCATTTTTCCCTTTGCACTTTCTTCACAAATTTCCACTACCGCTATCTCCAAAGGCAGAGAAGGAATGGATGCAACCTTCAATTTTTCCAAAGCTTTTTGTAAAAAGTCCAGATAATTTATCAAATCTTTACTTGTAAAATTATCCGAAATTTTAAAAAGCTGCCGGTATTTTTCCTCAATCAGGTGAGGCTGTACTAATTGCTCACCCAATCCATTTTTAATTAATACCAAATTTCTTAAGGTATCCATTAAAGCCAGTATAAATTCTTTTATATCTATTCCTTCTTCTACCAGCCGGGAAATCTTAAGCAGGCTATATTTGGCATCTTTTTTACCAAAGGCCTCAATTAAATCCAAGGTGTCTTCAAAAGCGGAAGATTTTAGGACTCCGGTTAAAATATCTAGAGTAATCTTTTTTTCGCTGCTTACCTGATCTAAAAGTTTTACTCCGTCTCTGAAACTGCCGTCTGCTTTTTTAATTAAAAACTTTAAGGCTTCCCCCTCAATCTCAATTTTTTCCATCTTTATTATTTTTTCCAAAGCTTGTTCCAATTCTTTAGGGGAGGCTAATTTAAAATCCAGCCTTTGCAGGCGGGAAAGGATTGTTTGAGGTAACTTACTGGCATCGGTAGTGGCTAAAATAAACAGGGCGTGAGAAGGGGGTTCTTCCAAAGTTTTCAAAAGGGCGTTAAAAGCCTCAGTAGTTAACATATGAACTTCATCAATAATGTAAACTTTTTTACGGGCGGCAGTTGGGGCAAGTTTGATTTTTTCCCGGAGTGCCCTAATGTCTTCTATGCCTCTATTGGAAGCAGCGTCAATTTCTATAAGATCCAGATTACTGCCGTCAGTAATAGATATGCAAGTTTGACACTTATTGCAGGGGTAGTTGCTAGTCGCTAGAGTCGAGAGTCTAGGATTTTGTTTTTCTTGACTCTTGTCACTAGACTCTAGACTCTCACAGTTAATCATTTTGGCCAAAATTCTAGCCAGAGAGGTTTTACCTGTTCCCCTTGGACCGGCAAAAAGATAAGCATGAGCCAGTTTATTCTCCTTGAAAGATGACAGGATATTTTTTTTAACTGATTCCTGACCAATTAAATCACCCAGAGATTGGGGCCGATACTTTAGGTAGTAGACTAACATTTTAGTGGTGAATCCCCAAAAGATGATTTACCCCGTGTTCAACCAAAGTTTTAATTTCCTCATCTACTGTAATCCCGTCCAAAGAGGCATCCTCCAGAGCCTGGGGGTAAGATATGATAATATCACCCAGCCGGAGAATCTTATCAGGCGCTGCCACAAACCCGATTCTTGGAATATGATGCAAGCTGGCGGGGTTGGTATCTCCCAAGGCAAAAGATAAAATATCGGTAGTGGAGTCAACCCCTCTGTATTTGCGGTTGAGCTCGTGCATTTTCCGGTCGCCCACAATGTTGATCCCCAGCTCAATTTTTCCGGAAATACGGTGTTTTTGTAAAGCTTGAAAAACCGCCGATTTGATGGCGGTTTTATTAACATTATATCTGGGATCCGAGTTAACAATAATGTTGATCATCTATGATAGCTTCTCTTTAACCAAACTGCTTACCCTGCCCCCATCCGCTCTGCCTGCCACCTTACCCATCACTATTTTCATTATCATACCCATATCCGATGACGTCAAGCCCCTTATAGTCTCTTCAACTATTTTAGTCAATTCTTCATCTGAAATTTGAGCCGGTAAATAGCCCTCCAAAACCTGAGCTTCTGCTTCCTCCTTTTGAGCCTGCTCTTCCCTGTCTCCGGAGCGAAAAGCGGCTGCTGCTTCTTTTCTTTTTTTTATCTCACGCCGAATGATTGAACCCACTTGATCGTCAGATAGAACGGTTTGCCCTGAGCTTTGTCTAAGGGCAATTTCGGCATTTTTAATTTCTGATAAAAGAAGTCTTAGGGTAGAGATCTTGAGCGTATCCCGGGCCAGTTGTGCTTGTTTAAAATCTTCCTGTACTTTATCCAGTAACATAAAGTTTATCCACTGTAACGTCTGGCCCGCATAATTTTGCGTCTTTTCTCTGCCAGGTATTCCTGGCGCTTTTGAGAAGGCTTTTTATAAACAGACCTGTCTCTGATTTCCTGTACCAACCCTTCGGCTACTACTCTTTTTTGAAATTTCCTGATAACAGAATCAGTTGAGTCGCCGGGATTTGCTTTAACAATTATTGACAACAAAAACACCTCCTTTTTAAGCTAAACCATCTTCTTCCATTGTCCACCCAACAGGTGAAAATGTAAATGGGGAACGTGTTGAGCTTTTCCTCCATTTACTACCACTCTGTATAAATTGTCCGTTAAGTTATTTTCTTTAACTAACTTGTTTACCACCTGATAAATTTCAACCAGTAACTTAGAGTGTTTCTCCCCAATCTCCCCAATACCCCCAATGTGTTTCTTGGGAACAATCAAAAGGTGAATATCTGCTGAAGGGTTAGTGTCGGGAAAAACCGCTAAATTCTCAGACTCATGGATAACGTTTGACGTGATCTGTCTTGTGACTATCTTACAAAATATACAATCCATTTACCCACCCACCATTTTCTTAAGCAGATCCAATGTTCTGGTTTGTCTTAAGGCATGCCTTAAGTGCAATCTTGGCTCTTGGGATTCAAATTGTTTTTTGACTCTGGCATCTTGAATTTTATCAACCTCTGATTGTAGCTCTTGATCGGAAATAGAGACATTTTCCATTCTGGCAATCTCGGCAAGACCCAGTTCCATTCTGACATTTTTCTCTGCCTGTGGCCTCCACTCAGACTTTAATTGATCCAAAGTCTTACCCTGACCTTTTAAATAGTCCTCCAAAAGAAGTCCCATATCAGCCACTCTTCTTTGAAGAGACACAAGCATTCTGTTTAATTCATCCTGGATTAAAATATCAGGAAGTTCAACCGTTGTAATTTTCTCCACCTCTTGCAGGATAGCTTCTTCATAGTCTAATTCATTGTTATAAGAAACATTAGACTCCAAATCTTTTCTCACCTTTTCCTTTAAATCAGAAAGGGAGGTTGCTCCCATAGCTTTGACAAAAGTATCATCAGGCCCTGTGGACTGCCCATTAGTGGGTAGAGCCCCTTGTCTTGAGCCATTCGGCCCTGAGCTCATGGTCGAAGGACTTGTCGAAGGATGAAAACTGATTGACCCGCCCTGACCACTTGCTGTGTTTTGGTTTTGTGTGGCTGAAGGCTGAGGGCTGAGGGCTGCCGACTGTCTAACTTTCCACCTTTTATATAAATCATCAATCGCTTTGTTTATTTCTTCCTCGGTCACCGGTTTGGGAGTAGGTCTGACAACTTTGATGGATTTATAGTTGCCAATTGAAACAGCCGGGCGGTTGGTAACAGTGGCTTTAAACTGAAACTGGTTACCTTTGACAAAAGAAATTAAATCATATTTTGGATAATCAATAGGAATTACATCTGTGCCTTTTAAGGCTTCTATTAAAAAATTGGGCATGGCAGTTTTCAAAACCCCGTCCTGGAGTCTGATCCCTAATTGCTGCTCCACCATAGGAAGGGGTGCTGCCCCTTTTCTAAAACCTGAAAGCTCTACATCTGCAGCCATTTTTTGCAAAGTTGCGTCCCATGTAGGCTGCAAATCAACCCAAGGCACAGTTATGGTCACTTCCACCAAAGATTTTGGTAATTTATTAATAGTCTTATTTATCAGATGGATGATAATCTAACAGAAATAGAGCTTAAAATCAATTAGTGGTTGGGTAGGAACAATCCTTTGATTAGAAGGATATTACATGAGTTTATCTGGTTCCGTATAAATCTACCTTGCGGATTCTGATGTTTTTTGGGGTTACTTCCACAAGTTCGCTCTCATCAATATATTCCAGGGCCTCTTCTAAACTCATTACCCTGGGAGTATTAAAATGCTCTGACACTCCTTCTCCGGAAGACCTGTGGTTTGTTTGTGATTTTTCCCTGCAAACATTAACGCTGATGTCTGTTTTTCTGGCATTCATGCCGATTACCTGACCCTTGTAAACTGGAATGCCTGGACCCAAAAAAACCATCCCTCTGCCTTGTATTCCAACAAGACCATATAGTTTAGTTATACCAGTTTCATGCACAACTAAAGACCCGTTATCCCTTGAAAAAGTTAACCCGGGATCAGGCGCAAACTGGTAAAAGTTAGTGTTGATAACCCCTAAACCTTTAGTATCTGTGATAAATTCAGATCGGTAGCCAAAAAGCTCTTTGGTAGCAATAATAAATTCTAAAGAAGTTATTCCGTTTTCTGAGGACATATCCTGCAGCTTGCCATGCCTGATACCCATCTTTTGCATCACGGTTCCTGAAAATTCATCAGGAACTTCTATAAATACCCTTTCAAAGGGGGTTAGGAATTGCCCGTCAACAATTATTTCTATCACCTGAGGCCTGGAGACTTGAAACTCGTAACCTTCGCGCCTTAACCTTTCTATTAAAATAGCCAAATGGAGTTCACCTCTTCCGGAAACCTCCCAGGTCGCGCCGTTTACTTTTACTTTTAAAGCTACATCATCCTCTTTAGCCTTCATTAATCTCTCCTGGATCTGCCGTGATGTTTTAAACTCACCCTCTTTTCCTGCAAAAGGCGAGGTGTTTACTCCGAAGGTCATCTTTACTGTGGGCTCCTCTACTGTTAACAATGGCAATCTTTCTGTCTGGAGGTCATCGATGATGGTTTCTCCTGTAGCAATATCAGAGATGCCTGCTATGGCGATAATATCTCCTGCCTTTGCCTCATCTACTTCAACTCTTTCCAGTCCTTCAAATGTCATCAGGGAGGCGACTTTACTTCTTTCTTTGTCTCCGGCCCTGTTGATTCGGATGATTTCCTGTTTTGACTTAATCCGGCCATTTACCACTCTGCCAGTGGCAATCTTGCCTATAAAATTGTCCACCGATACAGAAGTAATTATTATTTGTAAAGGTTGATTTTCTTTACCGGCAGGCGCGGGGATATGCTTTAGGATAGATTCAAAAACCGGGGAGATATCTTCCATCTTCTCAAAATATGGTTCCAATCCCGCTTTGCCGTATTTTCCGGAGGCATAAACGATTGGAAAAAAGGCTGCATCATCATTTGCACCAAGTTCTAAAAATAGGTCAAAAGTTTTATTGATCACATCATCAACTCTTCCATCCGGTCTGTCTACTTTGTTTACCACCACAATGATCTTTAAACCTAAGCTTAGGGCCTGTTTTAAGACAAACCTGGTTTGGGGCATAGGACCCTCCTTAGAATCAACTAACAATAAACAGCCGTCCACCAGTTTTAAGACTCTTTCAACCTCGCCTCCGAAGTCAGCATGCCCCGGGGTGTCAACTATATTTAATTTGGTGTCACCAAATCTGACTGAGGCATTTTTGGAAAAAATTGTAATTCCTCTCTCTTTTTCCAGCTCATTAGAGTCCATGATAAGGGTAGTATCGACCAGCTCTTTTTTAAGCTTTGTTTGGGTCTGTTTTAGCAGGGCATCTACTAGGGTAGTTTTGCCGTGGTCAACATGGGCTATGATGGCTATGTTCCGTAAATTCATAACAGGTTATTATACAGCATTTTGAGATAATAAGGTAAGAGAATGCTCAGAACTAACAACTACGGTTGGTTTAAAAAGTCTCTATCAATTGTGCAAGTGTTTCAAATTGGGTGCTTTTCTCACTTCTTTTCTTAACCTCTAACGCACCCTTAGCCTGCCCTGAGCTCGTCGAATGGGTTTTTTTGGAAATTACTACTCTATAGGGAATTCCTATTAAATCCGCATCTGCAAACTTCTCTCCTGCAGAGGGCCCAACCCTATCATCATATAACACTTCCACTTTTTCTGATTGCAATAGCCCATACACTCTATCCGCCTCACGCTTAACAGTTTCTTCTTCCAAATCCAACCCCACCAGATGAACTTGATATGGTGCCACAGCCAAGGGCCAAATAATGCCTTTGTCATCGTGAAACACTTCCACCAAAGCCCCCATTACCCTGGAAACTCCCCATCCATAAGCCCCAATAATAGCCAGTTGTTTTTGCCCTTTTTCATCCATTACCAAAAGCCCCATTTTTTCTGAATAATCTGTTCCGTAATGGAAAATATTACCCACTTCAATTCCATTACTAATTTTTAACAGGCCCCCGCATCTTGGGCATTTATCACCGGCTTTATCTTTGTTAATTTCCCTGTTTTGAGCAAAATCACAAGCTTCACAGTAAACTATTTCATCTTCACCGGAAGGAGTTAAAACCTGAAACTCATGAGAAAAATTTGGGGTAAAAACGCCGCCACCTGCTTCTACAACCTTCACTTTTAATCCTACCCTTTCGAAAGCTTCCAGATACGCCTTGGTAACTATTTGATAAAATTCCTGATGGGCATCTTCAGTTAAATCAAAAGAATAAAGATCTTTCATTAAGAGCTCTCTTCCTCTGATCAACCCTGACCTTGCACGGGCTTCATCTCTAAATTTGCTTTGAATTTGATAGAGATAAAGCGGTAAATCCTTATATGATTTAATGTAATTTCTCACAATATCTATTATCGCCTCCTCATGTGTAATCGCTAAACCTATTTCACTGCCTGCTCTATTTTTAAATTGCAGCATATTATCCTTCCCTAATTTTTCCCACCTTCCGGTTTCCATCCAAATTTCTTTTGGCTGAAGAGCTGTCATTAAGAGTTCCTGCCCTCCAATTAAGTCCATCTCTTCCCTAATCACCTTGGAAATTTTCTCCAACACCCGAAGCCCTAAAGGCAAATAATTATAAACTCCAGCCATATGTTTTTTTACAAATCCTCCTCTCTCCAGTAAAATAGCATTAACCGATACATCCCCGGCTGGTGTTTGTTTTAAAGTTTTAGGAAAAGCTAAAGAGTACTTCATTATTTAATCTTACCTCCATTTGGGAGTTCAATCAATTTACTGTTTTTAACGGACCAGTTTGGATATATCCGAATAGGTAACCAGAAGTGCCAAGGTAAGAAGTATGGCAAACCCTATTTGGTGAATTAATCTTTCTATATCTTCTCTTATCCTTCTTTTGGTTACTGCCTCAATTAGCAGGAAAAACAACCTTCCTCCGTCCAAAGCAGGAATTGGCAAAACATTAAAAATAGTCAAAGTTAGAGAAATTACTCCCACAAACCAAACATAAAAAGGTACGGCGCTCTTCCCTTCTTTCAAAATATCATTGCTGATATTGGCAAGACCCACCGGACCACTGACGGATTGTGAAGCTGTCTGTAAATTTCCTACTGTCAAGTCTGAAATCAGCTTACCTAACCCTACAAATGTTACCCTGGTTAAATCCCAGGAATAAGTTATTCCGGAAAAAATCTTTTCTGGGAAAGTTTGATACTGCTTTATTGCAAGGGGAGAAAATACTACTCCAATTAAGTAATCCCTGCTATCCACTTTTTTTGGAACGAGGGTGACATTTTTTTTATTTTTTCCCTCAATATCAGACAAAGTTAAGGTAACACTCTGACCGTTTTTTTCTTTAATAAATTTTCTGGCTTCATCAAATTGTTTAACATCTTTTCCGTCAACTTGTAAAATTTTATCCCCTACTTTTATACCTGCTTTTTCTGCCGGAAAATCTTTTTCCAAAAAGCTTACAAAAACTGCCGGCTCAAGAGTGGGATAAATTATCCTAAAGTTTTGATAAATTATTACCGAGTAAAAAATAATCCAGGCCAAAATTAAATTCATTGCTACTCCTGCCACCACCACCAGAATTCTCTTATACACATGTTGTGAAGCAAAGGAGCGGGGATTTTTTAAAACACTTTTGTCTGTTTCATCTTCTCCTAAAAGTTTGACAAATCCTCCCAAAGGCAGGGCATTTATAGAATATATCGTTTCCCCAATTCTTTTGCCAAACACTTTAGGAGGAATACCAAACCCAAACTCTTCCACCTTAATACCAAATCTCTTAGCCATTAAAAAATGTCCTAATTCATGAATTAAAACTAAAACGAGGAGGGTGATGATGAAAATTATTACAGATAACAGCATATTCAAAAATCTTAAATCTCCTTTAGTTCTTCTTCTTTAGCTTTTCCCAAATTTTCTACCTCCAATATCTTTTTATCAACCAGCTCCTGCAGCAGTTTTTCTCTTCTGAAAAATTCATCTTCCCCAAACTCACCCCCCTCAGATAACTTTTTCCACTCATTTCTAAAATCCTGCCTTATCTGTCTTATGACCACCCTTGCCTCTTCTATTTTTTGATCTAAAAGTTTGATACACTCCTCTCTTCTTTCAGCAGTCAAAGGGGGAATAGGC
>CAZKAW010000007.1:0-3701 GCA_964551255.1 uncultured Gammaproteobacteria bacterium | reverse complement strand
GATCAAAGTTCCCTCACTGGAAGGATTTAACCCTAAATTTGCTTCCTGAATACCTTTAATGACATTCTGCAAGATGCTATTATCCCAAACCTGGACTGTTAATAAAGTAGGTTGTGGAGCAGAAATATTGCCTATCTCCACCAGCTTCATCTTGCTGCCATATGCCTCCACCGGGATATTTTCAATCAAAGCAGGATTAGCACGTCCGGCCCGGATTCCTGCTATTTCCACTTTAAAGTGGTGAAGAGCTATTTCTATCTTCTCACTTGGTTGGGTCAGAACTGGATCCATAAATTATTCACCTAAAGCTATTCTTTCAAATCTGCCTATTTGAATATTTTCTCCCAGCTTTCCCGCTGCAGACTTTACCAGCTGATCTACCGTCTGGCTGTTATCCCTGATATATTCCTGGGCTAACAGCTCTTCCACTGAGGAAGGGTTCATGGAGGCAATTTGTAAAGACAACTCATGCGCCAGATTTTTAAAATCTTCCGTCCTGGCTACAAAATCCGTTTCACAAAGCAGTTCCACCAAAACTCCGATTTTACCCCCGTGAGAATAAACTTCCACTAGGCCGCTTTTAACTTCTCTTTCCTCTTTTGAAGAAGCTTTATCCAAACCTTTTTGTTTTAACCATTTCTTAGCCTCTTCAATATTGCCCTTCGACAAGCTCAGGGCCTCCTTACAGTCGGCAATCCCGACCCCGCTCTCCTCCCTTAATTTTTTAATTTGGTCTATCATACTACCTTTTCTGATTCTTTAACTGCCTTCTTCTCCACCATTTCCTCTGCTGCTGCCACCTCAATCTTCAATCCTTCATCAATTTCTTTTTCCTTATCCGCCAAAGCTTCAGCAGCGGCGGATGCTTTTTTAGCAACTTTTTCAGCCTTTTCCTGCTCACCCTGAGCTTGTCGAAGGGCTTCTTTTTGACCTTCCCCGTAAGCATCTGTCACAGCTTTTACCAGGATTTTAATGGATTTTATGGCATCATCATTCCCCGGAATTGGGTAGTCAATTTCCGAAACATTACAATTTGAATCTGCAATTGCTACCACCTTTATTCTTAACCTGTTAGCTTCTCTAACCGCAATATTGTCTGAAACGGCATCTACAACAAAAATAGCATCGGGCAGTTTTGTAAAATCCATCACCCCGCTAAAATCTTTTTGCAACTTTTCCATTTTCCTGTCCAATAACAGCTGCTCTTTTTTGGTATACTTGGCAAGCTCTCCTTTTTCTTTTGCCTGCCTTAAATCTTTTAACAGTTTAATCCTTTTGGAAACCTCTTCAAAGTTTGTTAAAAATCCCCCCATCCATCTTTCCACCAGGTAGGGGGCTGGTAAAGACTTTGCTAACTCTTCTACAATAGGTCTGGCTTGTTTTTTAGTGCCTACAAAAAGCAGCACCTTACCCTCTACCCCTAAATTGTATACAAACTCACAAGCTTCTTTTAAGTATTTTTCTGATAAAGTTAAATCAATAATGTGGACCCCTTCTCTGGCACCATATATATAGGGCTTCATTCTGGGGTGGCCACGGCGAACCTGGTGTCCAAAATGAACACCGGCTTCCAATAACTCTTGCAGTGAAGGAAGTTTTAACATAGTCTCTTTTCCTCCTCATGGCTATAGACTCAGAGACTAAACCATGAGTGTGTAATAGGGGAATTTTATCAGGCTAAGTAAAATAATTCAAGAACCAGCTTACAGAGGGGTAATTTTTATTGTTTCATAAGATACCCGGCAGCTTTGCTGCGGGGTAGTTCATTTTTCCAGCTCTAAAAATCTGAATTTAAAACCTTTGTCCTCCTGTATCTCTGATTCATATACTACTTCTTTAAAATCAGAATAATCCGGAAAAAAGACATCTCCTTCCACTTCCCGATCTATCTTTGTCAGGTATAATTTGTCCACCAAAGGCAAAGCTTGTTTATATAATTCTCCTCCTCCAATGACGAATATTTCGTCATTGCCCGAAGCTTGCGCAGCGAGTCGAAGGGCTTCACCCAAAGAATTAACCACAATACATCCTGCTTGCCAGTACTGTCTATCATGAGTCACAACAATATTAGTCCTTCCGGGAAGAGGTTTACCAATAGACTCATGCGTTCTTCTGCCCATGATAATAGGGTGCCCCATGGTAATTTGTTTAAACCTTTTTAACTCGGCAGGAATATACCAGGGCATCCCGCCTCTTTTACCAATGACTCTTTTTTCCCCTGCCACTGCAACTATAATACTGATTTTAGGCTTATGCATTTTAGAAACCGCCAACTACTGTTACTTGAGCTTTAATTGGCGGATGTGGATTATAACCAACTAATTCAAAATCTTCCAGTTTAAAATCATCAATATTTTTCACTTTAGGGTTGATCTTCATTTTGGGAAAGGGACGGGGTTTCCTTTTTAACTGCTCCTTAACAGCAGCAAAGTGATTTGAATAAATATGCGCATCCCCAAAGGTATGGACAAATTCTCCGGGCTTAAGCCCTACAACTTGGGCAAGCATCATTGTAAAAAGAGCATAAGAGGCAATATTAAAAGGAACTCCCAAAAAAGTATCAGCGCTTCTTTGATACATATGAAGTGAAAGTTCTTTTTTATCATTAACATTAAGTTGGAAAAGAGTATGGCAAGGAGGCAAAGCCACGGATTTTCCGGGAGAGGCCATCTCATAAATAAACTCCGGATTCCAGGCAGAAACCACAATTGATCTTCTAAAAGGGGTGGTCTTTAGCTCATTAATTACCCAAGCCAGTTGATCAATTATCCTGCCATCAGATGTTTTCCATTTCCTCCATTGCACCCCATACACATTACCCAAATCCCCCCACTTTTTAACAAAAGGGTGGTCTTTTGGTAATGATTTTATCTTTGTAATAAACTCTTCTTGTGTTAATAATTTTTGATTTTTGATTTTTGATTTTTGATATTTCCTGTAGGCCCATTCATCCCAGATATGAACATCAAAATCTACCAAATATTTAATATTTGACTCTCCCTTTAGAAACCAAAGCAGTTCGTGAATAATCCCTCTTAAAAAGACCTTTTTGGTGGTTAAAAGCGGGAAGCCCTTAGATAAATCAAATCTTATTTGTCTGCCAAAAACCGATTTTATATAAACACCGGGATTATTAAAAACCTTTTTTACGACCCCATTTTTTAGGATATCTTTTAATAAATCTAAGTATTGGTACTCAGGATGTCTAGACTTGCTGTTCTTCATCTTCCGGAGATATTCTACCACCTTGATGCTGCCCCCTGTAAGATACAGTTTGCCCCTCAATTTTAAAGAAAACTATGTTACAAATCCTGGCCCCCAGTTGTAATTTCACATCAAACTCAGATAAATTTTTTAAGCCCATGGTCAAGGTTCCCTTATATCCGGGATCTGTTTTAGAATTTAATAAAAGTAGCCCTGCTCTAAAAAGAGAGGTCCTGGGATATACCACCGGCATTAAATCTTTGGGGGTATTTATTATTTCCAAAGTTGATACCAGATAATATTGTCCTGGTTCTATCACCACCCATTCCTGATTTCTCTTTCCTTTTTGAAACTCCGCCACCAATTTTGTTTTAACACCCTTCCTACTGCCTAGTGCCTGCTGCCTGTCACCTTCTATAAATGCTCCACCCGAGATAATTTTATAAACAGCACCTAATCTTAAATCAACTCCTACCCATCCAGGATTTTTAATTTAC
>CAZKAW010000006.1:33382-33688 GCA_964551255.1 uncultured Gammaproteobacteria bacterium | reverse complement strand
CCCTTTTCATCCATTCCGTCTTCCCGATCCGGCCTTCCGTCAATTAATTTGACCGGACGTCTGCTGGTAAAATCATCAAATAATTTTCTCAACCCTGGTATATTATAAGAGTACTTTAGTAAAACAGGTCTGACAGTATCATGAGCTCCCGCATACCAACCGGCAAACAAAGGAGAGTCTATAGGGATACCTACCTTATTTCTTAGATGGTGAAATATTTTAAATCTTCTTCTTCTCTCACCCTCCTGACCCTTCTGGTTAAGTTTTCTTACATGTTCCTTATCTTCTTTTAAGCTTTGCTTAGAA
>CAZKAW010000006.1:32123-33372 GCA_964551255.1 uncultured Gammaproteobacteria bacterium | reverse complement strand
ATTGGGGGACTATATCTTCCACATACGGATTGCCATTAGCATCAAGTCTTATGGCCAGTTTTAAATTAGGCGTAATCTGTAACATTGGATTGCCATTTGGATCCATTACCACTTCTCCGTGAGAGCTTACCAAATCTCCCTGGGCATTTTTTTGTACTTCAAGTACTATTCTAGGACCTCCTGCAGTTACATCCATTTGAAAATTAGTCAGAATTCTTTCTGCTCTGGATGATGGACCTACTATCTGTTTTAATCTTCTCCTTTTACTGTCAAAAAACCATCTCTCTTGTCTGGGATCTTTCTCGTACATATCCCAAAATTCGCTTCTTGTGGATATAATATTCCCATCCTCGTCAGTAAAACCTTTCGGCCAGAATGCTCTAGCTAAAGGATGTTGGAAGATGGTCCTGGGGCGCGTCCTTGGGTCTCCCAATTTACCTTCTCTTTCCCAAAGATAAGCTTTCTGACAATATTCCTGCCAGCGTGTTTGGGTGTAATATCCTCCTGATCCTTGCTATCAAATCTAATCTTTAATCTTTGGAAGGCAGGATGGGTCGGATCTCCTTGAGGCACTCCACTATTATCCAAATTCAATAGGTCCTTCATTGGTCTTAACTTAATACCCATCAAAATATTTTCAAATCTTTTCCTAATCAGTTGCTGTCTCCTTTCCAAAGCTCCCATATCATGAGTACCCTCAAGTATTTTGTGGGTTAACCTGTGATTTTTACCATATCTCCAGACTCCTCCATTTTCGATATCCTCTCTAAATCCCTGATTATTTACCAATTCAGCTGGAAGCAGTTCATCAGGAGGAAGATTTCCTGAATATAATTCCAAGGCAGCTAAATTTTCTCCATTTCTATCAAGAAACCAGGAATCAACAAGGTGATCCCGATCCCTGGTATCCTCACAAGCACTAGCTAGAAATTCCGCATATTGGAAATGGGGGTCTACACTTTTGCGTGCTATTCTAGATAAACGCTCGCCTGCCAGACCATTAATTTCATCTGTTAAAGCTGATCTTACTCTTCTTCTTTTGGCTTCTGATCTGAACTTAAAATAGGCTAATGCTTTATCCATTTTTTTCTTTTCCTCTTCTACCCCGTTATAAATACTTTGAGGCTCACCTGTACCAAGGTTTCTGATAATCTTTTTTGCAATGTCGGGAATCATTTCCTCAAGCTCATCATCATCATCAGCCACAAATTGTATCCATGTCTCGTAGTCTCTACTGGATACATACGGA
>CAZKAW010000006.1:19899-32113 GCA_964551255.1 uncultured Gammaproteobacteria bacterium | reverse complement strand
TTTACTTTGTTGGTTGTCTCGTTTGAATGGTCTTACGGATCCCTTCTTCTTTCTGTTTCAATTGCTTCTCTCACCTCATCAAAATTACTTACTCTTACTATTTCTCCCTCCTCATCGTATAAAGGACGTCCCTGTGGATCTACTGCAATCCCATTAACACCATTCCATATCTCATACAAACCGTTATTTGGATATTGATCACTTGGATTTTCTGTACGAGGACGATATACCTTACGGTCGTTAACTACATCTACTACCATATCTATACCTTGCTGGTACACATAATCTATTGATCCTCCATATGTTCGTTCTAAATCTCCTTGGTTTAATCCTAAATTTTGTTCTATTTGTCTTATCCTAGAGCTAGACCAAAATTCGGCTGTTTCACCCTGGAATAATCTAGTATCTTGTAGTAACCTGGGATCTCTAAAAATCCAATTAGGATCATGCGCCGCTTCTTTGATAGCTGCTAATCTTTGTAGCTTACCTCTTCCTTCGTATTCTTCCTTCCCTTCCTTCTCCTTATTTGTTACTTTGACTCTTGCATCATAATGAAAGCCTATCAATTCTCCTTTAACTAGATTATATAAACCTAATTCTGGTCTATTCCCTTGCTCTAACAGATAATCTCTTTCTCTTCTAGCATCTTCCAAAGCTGCGTCTCTGCTTAATGATGGTGGCTGTTGCTCTAACTGCCTAATGGCATTTATAATATTTTCATGTCGAGATGGTGTACCTGAACGTCGCTCCGGTCTTCTTGGTGATATTGCCTCTTGTCTCAATGCCTCAAAAGTGATCTTAAGATTACGGGCCCCTGCCTGATCTGTTATTACTCCGGCATCTATTTGTCGTCCAATCCGCTCAACTTCTCTATTTAAAGCCACCTCGTCTGCTACTCCTGCGGTTATACTTTCTACCATTTCTTCCGCAATTCTACGCACTGCTTGATCTGTACTAGCAGTCGTATCGATAACAGCAGATCTGGCAGGGGATACAAGACCTGTAATGTATGCTTCCATCAGAGAACGTCTTTGTTCCTTATTAATCCCACTTTCTTTTAAAATTCGTGCTTTATGAGCGATTACTGGTTCATAATGTGCTTCCAAAATTCCTGCTTCCAGTTTTGGATATTCTCCTTTCTGCTTTGGAGTAAGAGTGGGTTCCAATAGTTTTCGCGCACTTTTCAAACGCTCTTCATCTGGAAGTGAAGCATTGGCTAGCACCTCACTGGGTTTTTGAGTTGGGTCCATTTTATATGCCGGTTCATCCTGGAAAGCTTTTGTGAAAGCTTTTGATACAGCTTCTCTTGCTTGAGTTTGGACTGAGTCTTTTGCTACTTCTGTTATATTATCTTCCATAAATCTTTCTGCCACATTTTCCTTTCCCGGAAAATTCCATGGCCTTTTATCCAGCATAGAATTTCCCAAACATCTTTGCAAGTCTGGGGAAAGTCTACACTTCAACTACGCTCAGTGCTTGATTTAATCCTGATAAAATCCTGACGGATTTGAGGATAAAGACTTTAGGTTACAAAATCCAGATAATTTTCTGGATCAATAATTTGAAACTCTGAACCCGGATAAGTTTCCATAAACTCTTTTGGTTTTTTGGATTTAGCTTTTTTATGATATTTAAATTCGAAGGCAAACAGCTTCCCCCCTCTTTCTTCTATCCAATCTATTTCTTTTTGATCCCATGTTCTCCAGAAAAAGTTATTTGCAAAAATAGATTTGTAAGTTTGTTTCTTAATCCGTTCAACCACCAGAAAGTTTTCCCACAACTTCCCTATATCATCACGTAAGTTTAAGGGGTTGAAATTCGAAATCAGGGCATTCCTTATACCATTATCATAAAAATAATACTTACTTTTATCTGTAATCTCTTTTCTTAAATTTCTACTAAAGCCTCGAAGATTAATTAACACAAATGATTTTTCCAAAAGATCAAGGTATCTGGCTACTGTTTTGGGATCAATGGGCAGATTTTGAGCAAGTTCTGAAAGGGAAACTTCACTGCCTACTTGAAAGCTGAGTAAACGAAGTAAATCTAACAGTATCTTCAAACCCTTCACATCTTCAAGTGCCAGGATATCCTTTAGCAGATACGAATTTATAAGCGAACGCAAATATTTAGCTTTTCCTTCCAAAGATAGCGTGGTTAATACTTTAGGGTAAGAACCAAAAATTAAGTATTCTTCTTTTTTCTGAGACAATTCATATGTATTAAATTGTTTCATAAGTTCTAACTGTGCAACAGGATAAAGAATCAATGTAGTGTTTCTGCCTGTTAGAGGCTCACCAACTTTGTTGGATAAATCAAAGGACGCAGAACCTGTAGCTATAATCTTGATACCTGGAACACAGTCAACAAGTAGCTTTAAACCTTCTCCTATATTAGGAATATACTGCGCTTCATCTATCACAATCAGATCATAGCCTTCGGCATATCTTTGAAGTGCATCTATGCGCCTTAAAGTAAAAACCTCGTGTATTGCCAAATCACCGCCATTTTCCAGTTTATATTTGAGAGCTGTTTTAGATAAGAATTTTTCCAGAATAATGGTTTTGCCTACTCTTCGGGGACCATAAATTATAAGAACTTCGTTGGGTTTTAGATAAGATTTAAGATCATTGTAGATCCTGGGAATCATACAAATATATTAACACAACTCCCTAAAATTGTCAAATTATAAGGAATTGGATTCCTTGAAATCAGCTATTTCCAGCATAGAACTTCCACTGATCTAGAGTCAAGTAACTAGAGTCTAGTCTCTAGATTCTAGCGGCTAGTTACTATTGTTGCTTGATTTTAAACTGACAAAATTCTGACGGATTATGCCTTAATTAGGGGGATATTGTATTTCCGGATCTTTTCATCAGATGTAATGAGAGTTAAATTCTCCACTTTTGCCTGGGATATTAATATCCTGTCAAACGGGTCTTTATGATGTAATGGTAATTCCCCAACCCCTAAAACATGTGAAATCTCGATAGGCATTACTTTAAAAATACCATTCATTATAAACCCGGCGAAATTTTTGGGGACCTTGAGCTTTTTAGCTTTTATTTTTATAACTATCTCCCAAGGCGTGATAACTGATACAAATATATTATTCAGAGGATTATCAATTATTGACTTAATATCAGAGGGTAACTTTTTATTCTCTTCCATCCACCATATAAAAACCTGAGTATCTAACAGGTAATCCATCTAGATGTCGCCTTCGTAGAAAAGCTTGTTTATTTCTTCAACTTCATCATTAAAGTCTTCAGACATCCATACTTTACCCTTCCATAACCCTGATTTGCGTGGTTTTAATTTTTCTTTATAAGAACTAAGTTTAGCCACCGGTTTACCAGCCTTGGCAATAATAACCTCCTCGCCATTTGAGGTTTTCTCAATTAACTTAGATAAATTTGTTTTTGCGTCATGAATATTTACTATTTGCATATTATTTATATCTTAGCTAACTTAGCTAAGTTTGTCAAGTTCGTTCCTTCTGCCATAATTATTCTTTCTGCCATGGTTTATTTTTCTTAAAGCTCCATGGACTAATCCTTAAGATTCAAGGACTAAATTCAGTGTAGAGCTTAGAGAAGTTGAATGTCAACCACGTACCAGACGGTACATGGTGTCAATTTTCCTTTCTGCGAGAAGTTTACAGAGCAGGGTTATGAAGTGCTTGATTTTATCCTGGTATAATCCTGACCCCGATAGAATCGGGGCTGACGGGAGTATGTTTAAATTATTTTAAGGTATTGAGATTTGACTGAAGAACAGTTAAAAACGCCAGCGGGTTAAGGACTTGGATACCTTTATACTCACCTACTCCTAAAACAGCCCCATCTTTGCTGACAATAAACGAAGCTTCCCCGATTAACGCTGCTGCGAATAATTGGTCATCATCAGGATCTGCCTCTACCACTTTTGGTACTTGATCGGGTGTTACAACAATGGAATATTTCCTTAGCTGGTCAATAATTTTTTCTATTGATGCTTCATCCATATTATGGTGAACTACAACCTGCGGATATGCAAGTACTTTTTTATATTCAACTAAAAGAACTTCTGAAACTACTAACTCAAAAGCTTCTTCCTCCCACGCTTTTAAGATAAGTGACGGTATCCCTTTTGGAGAAAGAAACGGAGCAATGATCACATTAGTGTCCAGCACTGCCCTCATAGGTTTTTTTGTTATGCACTGCGGGTGGCCTTCAGTGCTGTTCCAATAACTGCTTCTGCCTCCTTTTCAGTAAGGTTAGAACGGTTGGCAGCAGCTCTGATTTGAGCAAAAAATTCTTTTCTTCCGTCTTTCCATTGTTTATAAATCTCAATCGGCACTACGGCAGCTACTGGCTCTCCATGTCTTTCCACTACAAACCTATCTCCTTTAACCTCAACCTTTTTGAGGATTTGGCCAAAACTGCGTCTGGCCTCAAATGCTCCTACTTTTTTATCAGTTACCCCTTGAATATTCATAATTATCTCTTTATTATCTAAACTGCACTAATTGTATAGATAGCGTAATTATCTCACAATCAGGTTCTGCAGTCAATAATCTAATATATTGCCATAAGTCTTTCTGCCATGTATTTCTTTCTTTTTAGGAAATTCCACGGCCTTTATTCAGCATAGAATTTCCCAAACATCTTTGCAAGTCTGGGGAAAGTTTACACTTCGACTACGCTCAGTGCTTGATTTAATCCTAATAAAATCCTGATACGTTTAGTTTCATAAACGTATCCTGACGGGAATGAGGGGGAAATTAAATTTTAAAGCTGGAATCCATAAACCACTGGTGCACTTGAATATTCAAACGAAATTACATTTACTGTATTTATTTTAACTGTTTTGGCAAGTTTTTGAAGTTTGGTAATATCATAACTATCTGCCTTTGTTTTTACTTCCCAGGCACTCTGTCTATCTAACATAAAGTCTATCTCCACACCGCTTTTGCGTTGATAATAATTTACTACTCCCTTAAGGCGCAATTGATGATAAATTGCATTCTCAAAAACATTACCGAACGGGACATCGCCAAGACTACTTACCAAACCACTATCACAAAGATAAACCTTCTTTGCTGTCCTTATTTCCACATCTTTATTTGTAGAAAAAGGGGAGATAAGCGAGATAAAATATGTTCCTTCCAGAAATGCAAGGTACTCATTAATAGTAATTCTTGTTACACCAAGTTCTTTAGATAATTTTTGAACATCAATTTTACTGCCTACCCTGTTGATAAGAAGAAGCATTAAGTCTCTTACTACCTGATTGTTTCTAAAACCTCCAATATTTAGCACTTCCTTATTGAAATAGGTGGTAAAAATCTCATTTAAAGCTTCCCGTTTCTCTTCTAAGGATTGCTTTATTACCACTCCCGGAAATCCACCAAATTCTATATATTCCTTATAAAGGGGAATTACTGTCCGGTAAATTGCTTCATTTATTTGCTTGGGTACGATTAGCTTGCTTTCCTTTAATTGTAAAAATTCCTCAAAGTCAAGGGGAAATAATTCATAGATTATTTTTCTTCCTGCAAGGGACTCTGAAAAAAGATTTTTAAGATAGAAAGAGCTGGAACCTGTCAGGAAAAATTTAGACTGATAATGATCCATCAGATATTTAACAACAGACGGAAGGTTATGGACAAATTGAATCTCATCAAGGAAGATATACCCTCTTTTGGAGAAATCTATACCCAGCACCTCTAACTGGTATTTAGTGACCTCATAATTTTCTTCTTCAAAATATTTCTGATTAATAGGATTTTCCAAGTCAAGGAAAATTTTATTCTTATTATCAATACTATCGTATACTTGCTTAATAAGAGTTGTTTTAGCAACTCTGCGCATACCTGTAATAACTATAGCATTCGATACATCTACCCTGGCAATAATTGGCTTAAATAACGTCCTTATCGCAAGGGTTAGTATACATAAAGTAGCATTTTCTGTCAAGTATACCTTCTGCCATAATTATTCTTTCTAGGGGAAAGAGGCAAGGGTTAAGGGACCGCTTCACGCTTTACCCTTCTCTGGAAAATTCCATGGCCTTTTATCCAGCATAGAATTTCCCAAACATCTTTGCAAGTCTGGGGAAAGTTTACACTTCGACTACGCTCAGTGCTTGATTTAAAGTTGATAAAATCCTGACTTTTTAGAAGCTAAGTAACCATTGATATATAGGGACTACTTTAATTTTACTGTTCAAAATATCAACATCTTCTTTATTCTCAATTAATATGACTGCGGAGTTTATGTTCAGCTCCTGCATAGCCTCTTCTAAAGCCCGAATTTCTCTTTTTTGTGTATCCTTATCAGACAAGCTTTGACAAACCTGAATCAACTCTTTTGTCTTTGGGAGATAGAAATCAACCTCTAAATTATTTCCGGTAGCATAATAATAAATATCTTCAGTTGACCTTCTAAGAGCCAAAAAGACAATATTTTCCAAAAATTTACCTCTGTTTTCGGAAAAAGAAAATGCCACCGATTTAACCAAACCCGTATCTATCGAATAAATCTTTTTATTGGCAATTTGCTGTTTTTTTATAGAAAAGGCATACTTATTAACAGTAAACACCAACCAACCAAGCTGCAAATAATCAATATAGTTTTTAACAGTATTAACGCTGCCTAATTTAAGAAGTTCTTTTAACTTATTGAATGAAACTAGAGAAGAAATATTGCCCATTAAATAAAAGGCAAGTTCTTTTAAGGCTTTTGTCTCTTCTATCTGGTAACGAACTGCTATATCCCTATAAATCACGTCATCATATAAAGTCTTATGCCACCCAGAGTCAGGATATTTCAGGGCATCGGGTATACCACCGCTATTTATATAATCATTAAAGCTTCTTATAAGTTTGCTTTTCTCCAATGTGGTTAAAGACGATAAGTCCAGTATTTTATGCTTTTTAAATTGTAAAAATTCTGCAAATGAAAACGGGAAAAGCTCAACTGGAATATAACGACCGGTAAGCTTAGTTCCAAGTTCCCTGCTCAAAAGCGAAGCATTAGAACCTGTAATATAAAACTTGTAATCCTGATCAATCATCCTCCGCACAAATCTCTCCCAACCTACGACATTTTGTGCTTCATCCAATAAAAATACCCTTTTTTGCCCAAAAAGCTCCAATAAGGTTTCATATAACAGATTAAAATCATCAGTAGCGAAGTTTAAAAACCTTTCATCTTCAAAATTAACAAAATAATAATCGCTTGTTGAGTAAAAATTACGGGCAATTTGGGAAAGAAGCGTGGACTTACCCACCCTCCGCAAGCCGGAAATTACGATAGCGCGAGATGACTTAAGGTGCCTTTTAATTTTAGAAAGTTTTTCTCTAGCCACACCTAATTCTTTATTTTGAAACTGTCCCCACTGATCCAGCAGTAGGGTTTTTAACAGATCTTTTTTCATTAATAATGAAATTATAACGGATAAAGTTTTCACTGTCAATGAAAACTTCTGCCATATGTTCTTGTGCCATGGTTTTTTTCTATATCAGAAAGTCTACACTTCAACTACGCTCAGTGCTTGATTTAATTCTCAATTCATAAAGCCCTAACCCAAGAGATTTTGAATGAGGCATACCCAATTTATTGCCGTGTTGCCTTAGAAGTTTGACGTTATGAGCTATTTTAGCTTTAGTTTGAGGCTGCTGCTTTAGAGCTTCTTTAATAATCTCGCTTCTGCCATTCCGGTAATACGGACTCACTTTCTTAATTATGAATGTTTTCTCTAAATACCGAAGCAAAATGACACTGCATTAGTTCAAAGTTACATACTTTTTAATACTAACCCATAGAGTGGTTTAGAATGCCTATGAATGATCCAGTTTTTACTACTAGACGCTAGTTTTTTCACGATATATGCTCTTGCTTATGGAACCACACTCTATTCCCCAAAACGTCACCTCTTTCCAGTTCAGGCTGGTGGGAGATATGACTTTAAAACAATTCCTTTATCTGGCTATTGGAGCGGGAACTGCTTATATCCTGTTTGTTTTTGCAGCTCCTTATTACCCCTTGATAGTTTGGCCCCTGGTTTTAATTTCAGCTTCCCTGGGAGCTGCTTTTGCTTTCTTACCCATCCAGTCCAGACCCCTGGATTATTGGCTGGGGGCTTTTTTAAAAGCAGTTTACTCTCCCACCAAACGGGTTTGGAAGAAAAACGACAAAGTTTTCGGGGAAGATCCCCTGTTTCAAAGCAGACTGGTAACCTATTTGGCCAGCTTACAGCCAGCATCACAACAACTTAGAACAACTCAGAACATCAATATTTCAGAAAGTCAGACAATCAGAAATTCTGATTTTTCCGGTTCTCAGAATCCTTCTGAACCATCCGGACCTGTTGATCTACCTACTCCTGATGAGCTTGGTAAAACAGTGGATTTGGCCCGCCAGGCCCAAAATCTGCAGCTGAGGATTATTCAAACCGAGCGGACCTTAAGCCAGATTAAATCCGAAGCTCAAAAATCCGCTGCCATCCCGGTTGATTACAGCCAAAATGTCAATAAAATTATCTCCGACCTTCAAAACTTAATTTCCCAGGCCTCACAGATCAGACATGAACTGGATACTGTCACCAAACAGCCGCAAACCGCCTCCCCTACCGCTTCTGTTCAGGAAAAAATCAAAGTGGTCATCCCGCCCAAACCTAAACAAGCCCAAGTAGCCTTAACTACCTTCCCTAATGTTATTAACGGTATAGTCAAAGATCAAAAGGGGACTTTGCTGGAAGGGGTGGTAGCCGTAATTTATGATAAGGAAGGCCTGCCGGTAAGAGCTTTAAAAACCAATAAGTTGGGTCGATTTACCGGCTCCACTCCCCTGCCTAACGGCACCTATACTTTGGAACTGGAAAAAGACAACTTTACTTTTGATGTACTGCAGATGGAACTGGGTGGAGAGGTCTTACCCCCTCTTTTGATAACAGCCAAGCTATGAGCACAACACAGCAGCATTTATTGATAAAAGATGTCAGGGATGACATTATCCTTCTTAAAAACGGCGGAGGGGCACTGATATTACAAGTCTCCGCTGTTAATTTTGGTCTTTTATCTGACAGGGAGCAAATGGGCATCATTACCGCCTTTGCCCAAATGCTTAATTCCTTAAGTTTTAGTATTCAAATCATGATTTATTCCGAAAGGCTTAACATCAGCTCTTATTTGAAACTTTTGGATAATGCTCAAATAGCTCAGAAAAATCCGCTCCTGTCAAAAATTATAGGCAGCTACAGACAGTTTATACAAAATACCATCAAAGAAAATGAGGTACTGGATAAAAAGTTTTATTTAGTCATTCCTTTGTTTGCCCTGGAGCTGGGGCTGACTGCATCCAGGGAAAACTTGGAGCAAAAGATTAAAACCGTACTTTTACCAAGAAGGGACCAGATGGTAAGACAACTCTCCCGTGTGGGACTTAAGACTACTCAGTTAACCAACCGGAAACTGATAGAACTTTTTTATGATATTTACAATGGCCAGCTTGTAGAAACAGCTGCTTTTAGCAAAAACCCTTATCTTGAGGTTAGGTTAAATAACCCCCACCCCCAGCCAGCCCCTGCTCCTATAAGACCGCCACAAAACGAAGCACCGGCTAATCTGCCGCCACTTAAGGCTCAGCTGTCTAAAACCCACCCGTTTGTGGTGGAGGAACTGGAGGATACAATATGAAATTCCAAATTCTAAGATACAAGTATTCCAAACAATATTTAAATTCTAATTTATTAATTTAATTATTAGAATTTGTTTGTATCTTGGTGTTTGTATCTTGATGATTACTAACTATGAACATAAAAAAAATATTTAATAATAAGAAAAGCTCAGATCAACCGGTTGCCCCTCCTCAACTAACGCTTGAAGATGTTTTGGCCCCCTCTGAAATTGAGGTTGATTTTAATAATTTGAGAATTGACGGTAAATTTTACCGGACGTATTTTGTATCTTCTTATCCCAGATTTGTGGACGCCAACTGGCTGGAACCTTTAATTTCTTTTGATCACTCACTTCTTATCTCCATGTTTATTTATCCTTCGGAGTCTGCCGGGGTTTTGGATGAACTCAAAAGAAAAATTGCCGAAATGGAAGCTACCATTCAAACTGATTTGGAAAGAGGCAGAGCTCTGGATCCTTCGGTACAGGTAGCCCTGGAAGATGCCAGAGGTTTGCAGGATCAGCTGGTAAGAGGAGTGGAGAGATTTTTCCAGTTTGCCTTATACGTGACAGTACCGGCCCTGTCTAAAGAAGAACTGCACAATACCTCCAAACTAATAGAATCAACCCTGGCCTCCTTATCAATCACTGCCAGAGCTACCACTCTGCAGATGGAGGACGGCTTAAAATCCACCCTGCCTCTGGGAGTAGACCTGTTAAATCTTACCCACAACATGGACACCACCTCCCTGGCCACCACTTTTCCTTTTGCCTCATCGGAACTGACTGCCAATGAAGGGATTATGTACGGCATCAATGAGCATAATGATTCCTTAATTTTGTTTGACAGGTTCAGTTTAGAGAATGCCAATTCGGTAGTATTTGCCAAAAGCGGAGCAGGCAAAAGCTACCTGGTAAAATTGGAGGCTTTACGTTCCCTAATGTTTGGCACGGAAATTATTGTGATTGATCCGGAGCAGGAGTATTTACCGCTTTGCCAGGCAGTAGGAGGAGAGTTTATTAATTTTTCCGCTTCTTCACCTGTTAAAATCAATCCTTTTGATTTTACTGCAGATCTAACTTCAGGAGAAAATGAATTGGGCAAGAAGATTCTTTCTTTGACGGGTTTTTTAAAGCTGGTTTTGGGACAGTTATCTGCTACTGAGGCAGCTATCTTGGACCGGGCGCTAAAACAAACCTATCAGCTTAAAGGGATTACCGACGATCCCAAAACCCAACTTAAACCGCTCTCCGGAGTACCCTTGATGGAGGATCTATATAAAGTGTTAATCGGCATGGAAGAGGGACCGGCCATGGAACTGGCAGCCAGACTGGAAAGGTTTATTAAAGGCTCGCTGGCCGGCATTTTTTCTTCCCAGTCTAATATTGATATCAAAAATCCTTTTACGGTTTTTTCCGTGCGCGACCTTCCCGACCAGCTTCGACCTCTAGCCATCCATATGATTTTGGATTTTGTCTGGAATAAAATCCGGGGCAAGTTAAAAAGGCGGATCATGATTGTGGATGAGGCCTGGTATTTGATGAGAAATCCTGACTCTGCTGATTTTTTGGTGGACATGGCCAAAAGGGCCCGCAAGTATTACCTGGGATTGACCACTGTCACTCAAGATGTGGAGGATTTTCTGGCCACGGACAGGGGCAAGGAAATTATTTCCAATTCCTCCATCCAGGTCCTTTTAAAACAGGCGCCCGCTTCAATTGATGTATTGGCTCAAGTGTTTAATTTATCGGAAGGGGAGCAAAGGTTACTGATGTCCGAGGGGGTGGGGCAGGGGCTGTTCTTTGCCGGCAATACTCATGTGGCCATGAGGGTGGTAGCCTCACCTCAGGAACATCAACTGATTACATCCAATCCGGCAGAACTGCTGGCAAGACAGAATGTTTAATGATACGCTAACTATATATGGATTATAGGGATATTCAAAAACTCAAAGTATTCTTTTTTGCTCTAAAGAAAAGTAACTATAAACCAAAATTAATTTCCAGTTCTATTGTCATGAATGGTGCGTTAACACCAATAGATAAACCGCGTTGCCTTGAACTATTCCGTTCCTTTCCCGATTTAGAAGGTAAAGATGATAACCAAATATTTGAAGCTTTATCAGATCCCAAAAAAATAAAAAATATTTTAGGGCGGTTAATCCCATCATCGGAGAAGAATGAATTAATAGAAATATTAGAAGAAAAACCGGTCGCAGTTGAAGTTGCTGCTGAAAAACCAAGCGAAACAACCCCAGTTGAACAAGGAACACCCCAACAGACACTGGTTGGAGAAGCGCCGGGCACTATGGGTGGTGGTATGCCTACTTTACCTTCGATGCCGGCCGGCTCATATGCTACTCCTCGAGCAATTCATGTTGTTCAACAAACCAAACCACCCATCGGAGGGAAGGAGGGAGGGACCGGAGCAGGCATGGCGGCTACTAATAAGGCTGCTGGTTTAGCTGCTAAACAAGAAATCCCCTCACCTCAAGCACCCGGCGGGAAAAATCCCTCCGCTCCCAAACTACAAACCACCAAAATTCCCTATTC